>JAMWZF010000169.1 GCA_024304875.1 Paracoccaceae bacterium | reverse complement strand
GCGCTGCGGGCCCTCGCAGCCGACTGCCGTGCCATTCTCGGGCCGCAGTGCAAGATCGGTTATGCGGCCGACTGGTCCGAATACCACGGCCACCAGCCTGCCGGGACGGCGGACAAGCTGTTCCATCTCGACCCGCTCTGGGCGGACGACAACATCGACTTCATCGGTATCGACAACTACATGCCGCTGTCCGACTGGCGCGAGGGGGAGGACCACGAGGATGCCCATTGGCGGCATGTCCATGACCTTGGCTACCTGCGCAGCAACGTCGCGGGCGGCGAACTCCATGACTGGTACTACCATTCGCCCGAGGCGCGCGCGGCGCAGATCCGCACGCCCATCACCGACGGCGCGGGAGAGCCCTGGATCTGGCGACCGAAAGACCTCAGGGGCTGGTGGCAGAACTACCACCACGAGCGGATCGGCGGGGTCCGGCAGGGTACGCCGACGGCCTGGCAGCCGGGGTCGAAGCCCATCTGGTTCACCGAACTGGGTTGCGGCGCCATCGACAAGGGCACCAATCAGCCCAACAAGTTCCTCGACCCCAAGTCGAGCGAGAGCGGACTGCCCTACTGGTCGAACGGGCAGCGGGATGACCTGATCCAGGTTCAGTACCTGCGGGCGATGCATGGCCATTTCGCGGACGCGGAGAACAACCCGGTCGATCCCGAGACCGGCGTGCAGATGGTCGACATGTCCCGCGCCCACGTCTGGGCCTGGGACGCCCGTCCCTGGCCGGCCTTTCCCGGTCTGACCGAGGTCTGGACGGACGGCGGAAATTACGCCGCCGGGCACTGGATCACCGGACGGGCGACGGCGCGGCCGCTGGCCTCGGTGGTGGCCGAGATCTGTGCCCGGGCAGGAGTGACGGGAATCGACACCTCTCGTCTCTTCGGTCTGGTGAGGGGGTACACGGTGGACAGCGTCGCCTCCGCCCGCGCCGCGCTTCAGCCGCTGATGACCGCCTTCGGCTTCGACGCGGTGGAACGGGGCGGCACACTGCATTTCATCAGCAGGGATGGACGCAGCGACGGCGTGCAGCCGGACGATGGCCTCGCGATGACCGCGGAGATCGCGGGCACGCTGGAGCGGACGCGGGCCCCCGAGGCCGAGATGGCGGGCCGGGTCCGCATCGGGTTCGTCGTGGCGGACGGGGCCTACGAGGTCGCGGTGGCCGAAGCCGCCCTGGCCGACGATCCTGCCCTGCCGGTCTCGGGATCGGACATGGCGCTGGTCCTGACCCGGGCCGAGGGACAGCAGATCGCCGAGCGCTGGCTGGCTGAGGCACGGCTGGCCCGCGACAGCGCCCGCTTCGCCCTGCCGCCCTCGCGGTCCGATCTCGGTGCGGGCGACGTCGTGACCCTTGGCGACGGGCGCCGCTACAGGATCGACCGGCTGGACCAGCAGGGCGAGCGGCTGGTGGAGGCGGTGCGGGTGGAGCCCGAGGTCTACCTGCCGCAGGCGATGGACGCCGGGGGCGGCGCGACCTTGCCGAGGCCCTCGGACCTTGCCCCCGTGGAGGCGCTGTTCCTCGATCTGCCGCTCCTGACCGGGGACGAGGCGCCCCATGCGCCCCATGTGGCCTTTGCCGCCGATCCCTGGCCCATGTCCGTGGCCCTCTATTCCGCCGGTCAGGACAGCGACTATGCGCTGGCGCTGCTTGCACGACGCGGCGCCGTGGTCGGTCTGACCGAGACGGAGCTCGCCGTCTCGCCCCCCGGTCTCTGGGACAGGGGGCCCGCGCTTCGGGTGCGGCTGGTCTCGGGCGCGCTGCTGTCCCGGGCGACAGGCGATGTGCTGGCCGGCGCCAACGCGGCCGCGGTCGGCGACGGCTCGGCGGAAGGGTGGGAGGTGATCCAGTTCGCCGAGGCTTCGCTGGTGGGCCCGGAGACCTACGAGCTGACGATGCGTCTTCGGGGGCAGGCGGGGAGCGACCATCGGCGCCCCGACCCCTGGCCCGCGGGATCGTTCTTCGTGCTTCTGGACGGCGCCGTGCGGCAACTGGACATCGCGACCTCGGCGCGCGGCACCGCGCGGCACCTGCGCTGGGGCCCGGCCGGGCGGCCGCTCGGCGATCCCAGCTATTCCTACCGGGTCGAGACGTTCCGCGGCGCGGGCCTGCGCCCCTACCCGGTGGCGCATCTGCGTGTGGGTGCAGATTCCGAGGGACTGAAGGTCGGGTGGATCCGACGGACGCGGATCGACGGCGACAGCTGGGACGGCATCGAGGTGCCGCTGGGCGAGGAGACCGAGGCCTATGTCGTCCGTGTCATCGGCCCCGGTGGAGCCCTGCTGCGCGAGGAGATCGTGACCACCCCGTCATGGAGCTATCCGGCCGCGACGCAGGCGGCGGACGGACCGTCGTCGGCCGTCGAGGTCGCGCAGGTCTCTCGGCGGTACGGGCCGGGGCCGGCGCGCCGCGTGGCGCTGCCTTGAGCGTGGTGCCCAGCCTTGGTCCGGCCGACATCGATTACGCGATCCGGGCGATCCTGCCCCTCCCGCCCGAAGACTGGGAGGCGGCGGCCGAGCTGCTGGTCCGTTCGGCCGCCCTGGCCGGGCGGATACGTCGCGTGCGGGGGCGCTCGCATCCGGCGCTGGGCAACGGCTCATTGTCCGCGGTGGTGTCCCGCTGGCCGCTTCAGACCCCGCCCGAAACCGACCCGATCCGGATCGCCGAGGCTCTGGGCGCGCTCAGCCGCGCGGTCATCCGTGTGTCCAGGTCCGGCAGCGGGGCAGGGGGAGCTGCGGTATCGAGCCGTACCGATCTCTTCGCCGCGATCGGTGCTACCGGTCGATCCGGGTCTCATCCATTTGCGTGACCTCGCCCATCAAGGCTTTGTTCTTGGCCCGCAGACCCTATCTGGAGTACGAAGGCCCGAAAAGGGAGGCACCCATGGCCCTGCCGAAGCACAGTCAAGTCACCGGGCTCGACCCGATCTGGGACAAGATCCGCGCCGAGAGCGAAGCGGCGCTGAAGGATGAGCCGCTTCTCGGCGGGCTGATCCACGCCACCATCCTGCATCACCGCAACTTCGAGAGCGCGCTGTGCTACCGGCTGGCGTCCAAGCTGAACTCGCTCGAGATGTCGGCGCAGCTTCTGCGCGAGATCGCCGCCGAGGCCTACGATTCCGACCCCAGGCTGGCCGAAGCCGCCCGGGCCGACCTTGCGGCCACGGTCGAACGCGACCCGGCCTGCCACCGTTTCATGCAGCCGCTGCTCTACTTCAAGGGGTTCCAGGCGGTGCAGGCCTACCGCGTCGCCCACTGGCTCTGGGGCGAGGGGCGTTACGACCTCGCCTACTTCATCCAGATGCGGGTCTCCGAGGTCTTCGGCGTCGACATCCACCCCGCCGCCCGCGTCGGGCAGGGGATCATGATCGACCACGCCCATTCCATCGTCATCGGCGAGACGGCCGTGGTGGGGGACAACGTCTCGCTCCTGCATTCCGTCACCCTCGGCGGGACGGGCAAGGAGGACGAGGACCGTCACCCCAAGATCGGCAACGGCGTCCTGATCGGGGCCGGGGCCAAGGTTCTGGGCAACATCAAGGTCGGCGATTGCAGCCGCATCGCGGCCGGGTCCGTGGTGCTGGAAGATGTCCCCCCCTGCAAGACCGTCGCCGGCGTTCCCGCCAGGATCGTCGGCGAGGCGGGCTGCTCCCAGCCGTCCGTCAGCATGGAACAGCGGATCCGGCAGGTGCTGGGGGACGGCGACGCCTGACCTGCGGCGGCGCTTGACGTGGACGATCCGAAGGAATATCTCGCGCGGCTCTACCGCCTGACCCTGGGGCGCGCGCCGGCGCTGCCGGACCCGCCGGTCATCCAGGTGATGATCCCGATGATCGGACGGGCGGACGCCGGCGACTGGGATCCCCACCTCTCCCGCTTGCAGGATACGCTGGAGTCCATCGCCCGCCAGGACTACGACAGCTTCCGCGTGCTGCTGGCCTGTCAGGACCGGCCGCCGAACCTGCCGGACGATCCGCGCTACCATTTCGTGCCCGTGCCGCCCAAGCCCAAGGGGCGCGGCGTGGACCACCGGCACAAGACACGGGCGATGCTCGACTACTCCGTCAGGACCTTCGAGGACGGGGCCTACGCGATGAACCTCGATGCGGACGACATCCTGCATCCGCGCCTGTTCCGCCGTGTCGCCGAGGGGAACAACGGACGCGGCTACCTGATCTCGGACGGCTACATGATGGACGCGCAGACCGGGCGGCTGGCGCGGCTGGACGATGCGCCGGGAAGGGTGCCGTTCTGGAAGATCTGCGGCTCCTGCGCGTTCTTTGCCCTCGACTTCCGGGATGCGCTGCGCAGTTCGCTGCGGATGCGGATCCTCGGCAAGGCGCATCTGGACTACGCGCGGCGGCAGAGGCTCATGGGCCTGCCGCTCGACGACCTGCCCGGCCCGGCGGCGATCTACGTGGTCAACCACGGCGGCAGCGTGTCGGACCACAAGGGCAAGGGCGCCGCGCGGCTGCGGTACCTGGAGAAACACCGGCTTGCCGAGGCGGAAGAGGCGGCGGCGCGGGCGGAGTTCGGCCTGAGCCCGATCTGACCCACGAGAAAGGGCGCCCCGGTCGGAGCGCCCTTCTGTCTGTCTGTCGGTCGGTCGCCGAGCGAGCCTCGATCAGGCCAGCATGACCATCGGGCTCTCGAGGTTCTCGGCCAGCGCCTTCAGGAAATCGGCCCCGAGGGCGCCGTCGATCACCCGGTGGTCGACCGAAAGGGTGACGGACATCACCGTCGCCGTGGTCAGCTCGCCGTCCTCTCCCACCACAGGCTTCTTCACCCCGGCGCCGACCGCGAGGATCGACCCGTGGGGCGGGTTGATGACGGCGTCGAAGTTGTCGATGCCGAACATGCCGAGGTTGGAGATCGCGAAGGAGCCGCCCTGGTATTCGTGGGGCGCCAGCTTGCGGTCGCGGGCGCGGGTGGCGAGGTCCTTCATTTCCGCCGACAAGGCCGAGAGGGACTTGAGGTGCGCGTCCTTCAGCACGGGGGTGAAGAGGCCGCCCTCGATCGCGACGGCCACGGCCACGTCCGAGGGCTTGAGCTTCAGGATGCGGTCACCGGCCCAGACGGCATTGGCGTCGGGCACCGATTGCAGGGCCAAAGCGCCGGCCTTGATGATGAAGTCGTTGACCGAGAGCTTCACGCCCCGGCCCTCGAGCTGCTTGTTCAGCTGCGAGCGGAACTTGAGCAGGGCGTCCAGCCTGATCTCGCGGCGCAGGTAGAAGTGCGGGATCGTCTGCTTGGCCTCGGTCAGGCGGGCGGCGATGGTCTTGCGCATCCCGTCCAGCTTGACCTCTTCGTACTCGCGGCCCTCGTACATCTTGGCGACGGCGCTGGCGGACATGCCGGCGGGCGCGGTCGTGGCGGTCGCGGCGTCCTTGGGCGCCTCGGCCTTGCCCGCGGACCTGGCAGGCGCGGCGGAGGGCTGGTGCGCCTCCACGTCGGCCTTCACGATCCGGCCTTTCGGTCCGGTGCCCTTGATGTCGGACAGCTCATATCCCTTGTCCGCCGCGATCCGGCGGGCGAGGGGGGAGGCGAAGATGCGCTTGCCGTCGCCGGAGGTGCCGGACGCGGGTGCCTTCGCGGCGGCGTCTTGCGGCCCGCCCCGGCCATAGCCCTGGGCGGGCGCGGTCTGATCCGAAGCTTCGGCAGGCGCGGTGTGAGGATCCTTATCCGCGGATAAGGTATCCCCTTCTTTTTTAACGCTTTCTTTACTGTCCGAGCCGCCGCTTCCGGCATCGGACATGTCCTCGCCCTCTTCGCCGATGACGGCGATGGGGGTGTTGACCTTCACGCCCTCGGTGCCCTCGGCGACGAGGATCTTGCCGATCACGCCTTCGTCGACGGCCTCGAATTCCATCGTGGCCTTGTCGGTCTCGATCTCGGCCAGAAGGTCGCCCGCCGAGACGGTGTCGCCCTCCTTGACCAGCCACTTGGCAAGGGTGCCTTCCTCCATCGTGGGGGACAGGGCGGGCATCAGGATTTCGGTTGCCATTGTCCTGTCTCCTTACTTGTAGGTGACTTTGTGCACCGCCTCGATCACCTCGGCGGTGGAGGTGAGGGCGAGCTTTTCGAGGTTCGCGGCGTAGGGCATCGGCACGTCCTTGCCCGTGCAGCAGGTCACCGGCGCATCGAGGTAGTCGAAGGCCTCCTGCATCAGGATCGCGGAGAGCGAATAGCCGATGGAGCCCATGGGCCAGCCTTCCTCGACCGTCACGCAGCGGTTGGTCTTCTTGACGCTTTCGATCACGGTTTTCGTGTCGATGGGGCGCAGGGTCCGCAGGTCGATGACCTCGGCGCTGATGCCGTCTTCCGCCAGCTTTTCAGCGGCTTCCAGGGCGTAGCTCATCCCGATGCCAAAGCTGACGATGGTCACGTCATCGCCGGAGCGGGCAATGCGGGCCTTGCCGAAGGGGACGGTGAAGTCGTCCAGTTTCGGCACCTCGAAGGAGCGGCCGTAGAGGATCTCGTTCTCGAGGAAGATGACCGGGTTGGGATCGCGGATCGCGGTCTTGAGCAGGCCCTTGGCGTCGGCGGCGGAGTAGGGCTGCACCACCTTCAGACCCGGGATCTGGGCGTACCAGGCGGCGTAGTCCTGGGAGTGCTG
>JAMWZF010000168.1 GCA_024304875.1 Paracoccaceae bacterium | reverse complement strand
CGCGCGAGGCGACCCGCGCGCCCTGGCGCTACCTCGTCCTCGGCGGGCTCTTCGTCACCTACTTCGTGCTGATGTTCGAGGGGCTGAAGACCGCCCCGGCGGTCAGCGCCTCGGCCGTCTTCACCCTGACGCCGATCATGGCCGGCGGCTTCGGCTGGCTGCTGCTTCGGCAGCGCATGACCGGGCGCACGGCGCTCGGCCTCGCCATCGGGGCGGCGGGGGCGCTCTGGGTGATCTTCCGCGCCGACCTCTCCGCCCTGATGCGGTTCGAGGTGGGGCGGGGCGAGGTGATCTACTTCTGGGGCTGCGTCGCCCACGCGGTCTATACGCCGATGGTCGCGAAACTGAACCGGGGGGAAAGCCCGGTGGTCTTCACCTTCGGCACGCTGCTCGCGGGCTCGCTGATCCTCGCCGTCTGGGGCGGGCCGGCGATGCTGGCGACGGACTGGGGCGCGCTGCCCCCCATCGTCTGGGTCACCATCGGCTATGTCTCTGTCTTCGCCTCGGCCGCGACCTTCCTGCTGCTCCAGTTCGCGACCCTGCGGCTGCCCTCGTCCAAGGTCATGGCCTACACCTACCTCACGCCCTCCTTCGTGATCCTCTGGCAGGTCGCCCTGGTGGGCGAGGTCCCGCCGCCTGTGGTCCTTGTCGGGCTGGGGCTGACCGCCGGGGCGCTCCTTCTTCTCCTTCGGCCGGAACCGGAAGCGGCCGGGGCGCATTGAGCGGCTACGCAATCGTCAACCGGAGCCTGCCCCATGAACCGCATCATCTACCTCGTCGGCCTTGTCGTCATCGTCGTCGCCATCATCGGCTTCGTTCTCTGAGACGGTAAGCTCGGACAACAGGTAGCGTTCGAAGGCATCGAGGTTCACCGCCTCGAAGTGCCCGAAGGATTGCATCCATATGCTGGCCTCCCGCATCGCGTCGGGGTCCAGCTTGCACCACTTGACCCGGCCGCGGCGCTCCTGAGTGATCAGACCCGCGGCCGTCAGCACGCCGAGGTGCTTGGAGATCGCCGCCAGCGACATCTCGAACGGTTGTGCCACGTCAGTCACCGCCATGTCGTCCTCCAGCAGCATGGCGAGGATCGCCCGGCGGGTGGGATCGGCAAGCGCCGAAAAGACGATGTCGAGGCGGTCGGCCATGCCCGCTTTAGGGGGCTGTGCGCAGCGAAAGTCAACCGATCGGTTGAATATACTCCTGGTCTGCGCCAACTGTCGCAGGACCCGAGCAAAACCAATAAAACCATCAACTTCAAATAGATACGGGCCATTCACCCGTTCTTGACTCTGTGCGCCCCCCGCCATACTCCAATCCGCGAACCGACGAGGGGATGCACCCGCTTGGCCGACCCGGATACCCGCACCGACCCCGAGAAGCTCAAGGCGCTCGAGGACAGGATCGCGAAGCTGAAGGGAGCCGGGCCCGAGGGGCGCCCCAAGTCGGAAGAGCATTATTCCCAGGCCACGATCGCCTGGCGGATGGTGACAGAGCTTGTGGCCGGTCTCGGGATCGGCTTCGGCATCGGATACGGGCTGGATGCGCTCTTCGGAACGCGGCCATTCCTGATGGTGCTGTTCATATTCCTGGGCTTCGCGGCCGGCATCAAGACGATGATGCGGACCGCCCAGGAGGCGCAGACAAGGGCCCAAGAGGGCCACGAGACGGGGAGCGACAACGGTGGCAACCGAAGCTGAAGTCCACGGCGCGGAAGGCGGCAGCGCCCTGTCGTTCCATCCGCTCGACCAGTTCATCGTCGAGCCGCTGTTCGGCGACGGCCCGGTCTACTGGTACACGCTGACCAACGTCACGCTCTGGATGGCCATCGCCGTCGGATGCATCGCCCTTCTGCTCGTCACCGGCACCAGCCGCCGCGCGATCGTGCCCAGCCGGTCGCAGTCGATCGCGGAACTCGCCTACGGCTTCGTCTACAAGATGGTCGAGGACGTCACCGGCAAGGACGGGATCAAGTACTTCCCCTACATCTTCACGCTGTTCCTCTTCATCGTGGTGTCGAACTTCCTCGGGCTGATCCCGACGGCCTTCACCACCACCTCCGGCATCGCCGTGACGGCGGTCCTCGGCTTCGGGGTGTTCATCGCCGTTACCGTGATCGGCTTCGTCAAGAACGGCGCCGCCTTCCTCGGCCTGTTCTGGGTCAGCTCGGCGCCGCTGGTGCTGCGCCCGATCCTCGCGATCATCGAGGTGATTTCCTACTTCGTCCGGCCGGTCAGCCATTCCATCCGTCTGGCGGGCAACCTCATGGCCGGTCACGCGGTGATCAAGGTCTTCGCCGGCTTCGCCGCGATCGCCACCATCGCGCCGCTCTCGGTGCTGGCGGTGACGGCGATCTACGGGCTCGAGGTCCTCGTCGCCTTCATCCAGGCCTACGTGTTCACCATCCTGACGTGCGTCTACCTCAAGGACGCGCTGCACCCGCATCACTGATCCATCCACGAGTTTCGGCCATCCGGCCAACCAAACTTCCAACCAAGGAGACAGGACTATGGAAGGCAATATCGCAGAACTGGGCAAATTCATCGGTGCGGGCCTCGCCGCCATCGGTTCCGGCGCCGCCGCCATCGGTGTGGGCCACGTTGCCGGCAACTTCCTCTCCGGCGCCCTGCGCAACCCCTCCGCCGCCGGCGGCCAGACCGCGACGCTCTTCATCGGCATCGCCTTTGCCGAAGCCCTGGGCATCTTCGCGTTCCTCGTCGCCCTGCTGCTGATGTTCGCCGTCTGATCCACCCCTTGGTGTGATACGATGGGGCTGGCCCGCGCTCCGGGCCGCCCCGACAGACTGCGTCCTCGGGCTGAGGGTTGACGGAGGCCAAGCATGGCAAACGAACCGATTGAGACGGAACTCGCAGGGACCTGCGTGGATGCCAGTGGCCATGCCATCGGCATGCCCCAGCTCTGCGCCGACTGGTTCCCGAACCAGATCTTCTGGCTTCTGGTCACCCTCGGGGTGATCTACTTCATCCTCGTGCGCATCGCGCTGCCCCGGATCGGGGCGGTCCTGGCCGAACGGCAGGGGACGATCACCAACGACATCGCCGCGGCCGAGGAATACAAGCTCCGCGCCGCCGAGGCCGAAGAGGCCTATGACAAGGCGCTGGCCGACGCTCGCGCCGAGGCGAACCGCATCGCGGACGAAACCCGCGCCTCGATCCAGGAAGACCTGGACGCCGAACTGGCCCGCGCCGACGAGGAAATCGCCGAACGCACCGCAGAGAGCGAAAAGGCCATCGCCGAGATCCGTGCCGGATCGAAGCAGAGCGTCCACGAGGTCGCAACCGACGTCGCCCGCGAGATCGTGGCCCTGATGGGCGGCAACGCCGATCAGGCGCGCATCGACGCCGCGGTGAAAAGCCGGATGGAGGGCTGAGCCATGAAGAAACTGACCGCCCTCGCCGCCCTCCTGTCCGTCGCCGCCGGTCCCGCGCTGGCCGCCTCCGGCCCGTTCTTCTCGCTCGGGAACACGGACTTCATCGTCCTTCTCGGCTTCCTCGTCTTCATCGCCGTGCTCGTCTACTTCAACGTGCCGACGATGATCACCAAGATGCTGGATGATCGCGCCGCCTCGATCCGCTCCGACCTCGACGAGGCCAAGGCCCTTCGCGAGGAGGCCCAGACCCTCCTCGCCAGTTTCGAGCGCAAGCAGTCCGAGGTGCAGGAACAGGCCGACCGCATCGTCGAGACCGCCCGCAAGGACGCCGAGGCCGCGGCCGACAAGGCCAAGGACGACATCAAGCGGTCGGTCGAGCGCCGCCTCGCCGGCGCCGAGGAGCAGATCGCCAGCGCCCGCGCCGCGGCGGTCAGGGACGTCCGCGACACCGCGATCCAGGTCGCTGTCGCCGCCGCCCGCGACGTGATCGCCGAGCAGATGGACGCCTCGCGCCAGGACAAGCTGATCGACGACGCCATCGAACAGGCCGGCGCCAAGCTGCACTGACCGGACCTGTCGGCACTTTCGGAACAGGGCGGGCCTCGGTCCCGCCCTTTTTCATTTCCGGCTTTCGTGTTCCAGCCGCTGCCGCGCCACCGCCTCGTTCCGTTCGGCCTTGCGCTGGGCCAGCATCGCCGCCTCCACGAAATCCAGATGCGCCGCCACCGCCGCCCGGGCCGCCGCGCCGTCGCGGGCTTGCAGCGCGTCATTGATCGCGCGGTGCTGGGCCAGCAGGTCGGCCCGGGTCGTGCGCTGCCGGAACATCTGCTGGCGGTTGTAGAACACCCCCTGGCGCAAGAGGTCGTACATCGACCGCATCATGTGCAGCATGATGACGTTGTGACCGGCTTCGATGATCGACAGGTGGAAATCGGCGTCGAGCCCGGCCTCCTCCACCGCGTCGCGGCCCGCGTGGGCGGCCTCCATCCGGGCGAAGTTCGCCGCGATGACGCTGAGGTCGGTGTCCGACCCGGCCTCCGCGGCGCGCATGGCAGCTAGCCCTTCGATGTCCCGGCGGAAGGCGATGGTGTCCAGCACCGCCTCGTCATGGGCGCCGAACAGGCGGACGAGGGCGGGAGAGAACGCCGAGCCGAGGACGTCCGCGACAAAGACCCCGGCCCCCGCGCGCGAGATCAGCAACCCCGCAGCCTGCAACTCCGCCAGCGCCTCGCGGAGGGACGGGCGCGAGACGCCCATCCGCTCGGCCAGGTCCCGTTCCGAGGGGAGCCGTTCGCCGGGGCGAAGGATGCCGCGCAGGATCAGCAGCTCGATCTGCCGGACGACCCCGGCTGAGAGTTTCTCGGGCTGGACGGGCACGAAAGGCATTGCGGGGCTCCGGCAGGAATTGGTCAGACTTTATGACCGCGCGAAGGCCTCCGCAATGCGGGGCCCGGTCATCCTTGCAGCGGTGAAGGCCCGCCGCCCGGCGTCATTCCGGTGCGGGGTCAGCGCGGCGGCCGGGCGCAGCACTGGTGAGTCGAACCCCCTGGTCCGAACGCAAAGGGGCCGCCCCGGACGGAGCGGCCCCCTCGAACAGGCCTTGGCGGATCGCCCCGATCAGTTCGGGGTGATGATGATCTCGACCCGGCGGTTCTGCTGCCGGCCGGCTGCCGTCGCGTTCGACGCGATCGGCTGGCTCTCGCCGCGGCCGATGGTGCGGATCCGGCCCGGAGCGACGCCCGAGTTGATCAGGACCGAGGTCACGGCCTGCGCGCGGCGCTGGCTGAGCGACTGGTTGTAGGCTTCCGCGCCGACGTCGTCGGTATGGCCGATCACGTTGACCGTGGTGTTCGGATAGCTGTTGAGCGACCCGGCCAGGACCCGCAGGTCGTTGGACAGGGTGCCGGTCAGCTGGGCGCTGTCGGTGGCGAAGAGGATGTCCTGCGGCAGGGTGACGATCAGCTCGTTGCCGGTGTTCACGATCTGCGCGTTCGACCCCATCTGGGCGCGCAGTTCGGCTTCCTGCCGGTCGAGCTGGGCCCCGGCGACGCCGCCGATCCCGGCGCCCACGGCGGCGCCGATGACGGCGCGGCGGGTGCGTTCCTCACGGGTGTCGCCGGTCAGGACCCCGGCCAGGGCGCCGATGGCGGCGCCGCCCGCGGCCCCGCGCTGGGCGTTGGCATTGGGGTTGTTGGGGTTGTTCACGGGCTGACAGGCCGCCAGCAGGGCGGCGGCGGGCAGGGCCAGGATCAGGGGGCCGTTGAAAATGGACATGGGATCTTTCTTTCGGTCGTTCGGATCTGGGGCACCGGACTGGCCCGGTGCATGCCAGCGATACATGACCCAAACCGCGCCGTTATCAAATAGCGGAAATCTGTCAGGCGCTGTCCCGGCGCCGCTCCGCCGCAGGGGCAGGCGGGACGGCATCCGCCCGGGCGGCCTCGTAGGCCAGGATCGCGCGCTTCACCGGCAGCCCCCAGTGATAGCCGCCGAGTGCGCCCGAGGCCCGCACGGCCCGGTGGCAGGGAATCAGCCACGAGACCGGGTTGCGCCCCACGGCGGTGCCCACGGCGCGGACGGCCTTGGGGTTGCCGATGGCGCTGGCGATCTCGCCGTAGGTGGTGACCTGCCCCGAGGGGATCGACAGAAGCGCCTCCCAGACCTTGATCTGGAACGGCGCGCCGACGACATGCAGGGGCGCCGGCCCCAGCCGGGTCTCCATGTCGAAGGCCGCCAGCGCCCAGGGGCGGAGCGCCGAGGGATCCTCGACGTAGGTCGCCCCGGGCCAGCGGCCGATCATGTCGGCCATGGTCGCCTCGGCGCCGGTGTCCCCGGCCAGGCCGATGCCGCAGATGCCCTTGTCCGTCGCCATCACGAGGGCCGGGCCGAAGGGGCTGTCGAACCCCCCCCAGCGGATCGTCTGGCCCGCGCCCCCCGCCGCATAGGCCCCCGGGCTCATCGCCTCCCAGGTGACGAACATGTCGTGCAGCCGTCCGCCGCCCGACAGGCCCACCGCATCCGCCGTCGCCAGCGTGGTGAACCGCTCGCGCAGGAGCGCCTTGGCGTGCCCGAGGGCGAGGTACTGCTGGTAGCGCTTCGGGCTGACCCCGACCCAGCGCGAGAAGACCCGCTGGAAATGCGAGGGGCTCATCCCCATGCGGGCCGCCAGCGCATCGAGGGTCAGCGGCCCGTCCGCCGCGTCGATCGTCTCGATCGCCCGGCGGATCACGTTGAAGTGGTATCTGTCATCGGTGTCCATGCCGCCAATCTATTCGGCGCCGCGCAGGCCCGCGACCCGTTTCCTGCGCCTT
>JAMWZF010000167.1 GCA_024304875.1 Paracoccaceae bacterium | reverse complement strand
GCTGGTCCTCCTGGGACTGCTCGGGCGCGGCGTCCATGTCGTCGGTATCGTCGCTGTCGTCGTCCCCGGTGCTCTCGGGCTCGTCCTGGTCGTCGCTATCGTCGCCCTGCGCCTCCTCCTCGTCGTCCATCTGGTCGGGATCGTCGCCCAGCTGGTCGCCGTAGCCGAGGTCCGAGATCATCTGGCGGGCAAGGCGGGCGAAGGCGGACTGGTCCGAGAGGGCCGCCTCCAGCCCCTCGAGCGTGTCCGAGCAGTTCTGCTCCATGAAGCCGCGCCAGAGGTTCAGGACGTTGTCGGCGCCCTCGGGCAGCTGCCGTCCGGTGGCGAGCTGGCGGATCAGGTAGCCGGCGGCGGTGGCAAGGGGGGCCTCGGAAGCCTCGGTGATCTGGGCATAGCCCTTGCGGCGGGCGTCGGCGCCGATGCGGGCGTCGATGTTGCCGGCGGTGCCGGGCATGTGGCGGGCGCCCACGGCCTCGACCCGGGCCGATTCCATTGCCTCGTAGAGGTCCCGGGCCATCTGGCCCTGCGGCATGTAGCGGTTGGCCACGCCTGCGTCGTGGAACCGGTGCCTCAGGGCGTAGCCGTCGGCGGTGCCGCGGGCCAGAAGCACCTCGTCCCGGGTCATCCGGCGGCTGACCTGGGGCAGGCGGACGCCGTCGTTGCTCTGGCCCGGCGGATCGACCGAGTAGGTCACGTTCAGGTCGGGATCGTCGGCCATGACCTTGGTGGCCTCGGCCAGGGCCTTCTTGAACGGATCGGCAGGGTTGTCGGAGGGCTTGCTCATGGGCCGGGTAAACCACTCCCGCGCGGGCGCGGCAAGGGCGTCAGGCCTCCGCCGCGCGGGCGTCATAGGCGGCGCGGGCGGCCTCGATCTCCTCGGCGTTGTCGATGACGAAGCCGGCGAGGGCGTGGACCGGACAGAACAGGCGGTGGCCGAGGTCGGTCAGCGCGTATTCCACCTGCGGCGGGGTGGTCGGCGTCACCGTGCGGGTGACGAAACCGTCCCGTTCGAGGTGGCGCAGGGTCTGGGCCAGCATCTTCTGGCTCACCCCCTCGACCTCGCGGCGCAGCGCGTTGAAGCGCATCGGCCCGGCGCCCAGCCGGCGCACGGTCAGCAGGGTCCATTTGTCGCCGATCCGGCTGATGAAGTCGTGGATGCCGGCGCAGGTCTCGGGGTTTTCGGCCGGAATCCTGGTCCCCGTCAGGTCATCAGGTTTCGAAAAGGTGCCTTCTTGTCCGTCCTTCATGGGGTGTCCAACTCTCAGCAAGTATCGAATCGAAACCATACTACCAGAGGAAACCGTCCATGTCCCGCAAACCCCGCATCGCCGTCATCGTCGGCTCCACCCGCGCCACCCGCTTCGCCGACAAGCCCGCCGCGTGGCTCATGTCCGAACTGGAGGGCGACACGCGCTTCCAGGCCGAGCTCGTCGACCTGCGCGACTTCGACCTGCCGCTCTTCGACGAGCCCGCCTCGGACCTCTGGATGCCGTCGCGCGATCCCGCCGCGCTGGCCTGGCAGAAGAAGATCGCCGAATTCGACGGCTTCATCTTCCTCGTCGCGGAGTACAACCATTCGATCACCGGCGCGCTGAAGAACGCGCTCGACCAGGCCTATACCCAGTGGGTCCACAAGCCCTTCGGCGCCGTGGGCTACGGCGGCGTCGGCGGCGCGCGGGCGGTGGAGCATCTGCGGGGCATCGGGGTGGAGCTGAAGATGGTCTCCACCCGGTCGGCCGTGCACCTCGCCGCCGGCGAGTTCATCAAGGTGCACCCGATGGGCGGCAATGCCGAGATGGCGGAGGTGGCCGAGGCCTTGCGGCCGGCGCTCACGGCGATGCTGGACGAGCTCGAATTCTGGCTCTCGGCCACCATCCCCGCCCGTGCGGAGGCCGAGGCGAAAGCTGCCTGATCGGGGTGCCTGCTGCGCGGGCAAGTCTTGTCGGCCCGGCCGGAAAATCGGGCCGGGCCGACATATTGTAACGATCTGATGACGGAAATCCGGTATGCTCTCTACATGAGGTATACCCGTTTCGTCGTTCCACCACTCCTGACCCTTGTCGCCGCGCTCCTGCTCTGGACGGGCGCGGCCCATGCGGGCTCCGAGTACGAGCAGACCTGCCGGTTCTTCTCGAACGCCGCGTTCCAGGACCGGCACCGGATCGGGCAGAGTACCTTCCGCATGCAACTGGCGCAGGACTGCGTCGATGCGCAGCTCTACCGCTGGTCGGCCGATCCGGAGGTGCGGGAGCGCGCGGGCGCCTATCTTGCCCAGCTCGAAGCGTTTCGCGGGCTGATGGTGGACATGCTGGTGGCCCGGGCTCGCGAGCGGACGACCTTGACGCAGGACCACAGGGGAGACCAGCGCTGGGGGCCACCGGTCCATCCCATCAGCCGGGCCGGGGCCTATTTGATCGCGCGCGAGATGGGTCTGGTCGAGACGCACCGCGACTGGACGACCTGGCGGCGGTCGGCCGCGCTGCCGTTGCTGCGGCTGGACGCGGCGCGGGCGAACTAGCCGAGCAGCAGTCCCGTGCAGGCGGCGCCGGCGCGCTGTGCTTCGGCCAGGGCCCAGGCCGCATCCTCCGCGTCATCGTTGAAGTGCGCACGGGTGAGCAGGGCGGCATGGGCCGCCTTGGCGTTGATCCGCCAGGAGAGGATGTCGCGCGGCTCCGCGTCCGGCCGGACCGCCTCGAGCAGGGACAGCATCTCGTCGCGCCACGCTTCGGTCTCGTCCGAGGCGGGATCGGACATCAGCCACTGGAATTCCATCTGGGCGGAGAGGCGGCCGACGCAGCCGGCGAAGAAGCGGGCGCTGTCCTGTGGGGTCGCGAGCGAGGGGGAGGGCACCAGGCCCATCATGACGGTCGCCGCTGCCAACCACTTGCCCATGCCTCAGCATGGCACGAAAACTCTGCCCAACAATTAAGCAGTTTGAAAACGTGCCGCAGATGTTGCGCCGCGGTCGCAGCGCGCCACAAGGTCAGCCCGTCAGCCGAGCGACAGGGAGGCCGCGCTTTCCGGCAGTTCCTCGTCGAAGCACCGCTGGTAGAACTCGGCCACGGTCTGCCGCTCCAGTTCGTCGCACTTGTTGAGGAACGACAGGCGGAAGGCATAGCCCACGTCCTGGAAGATGCGGGCATTCTCGGCCCAGGCGATCACGGTCCGGGGGCTCATCACGGTGGACAGATCGCCGTTCATGAAGGCGGTCCGGGTCAGGTCGGCGACGGTCACCATCTGGGAGACGGTCTTGCGGCCCTTCTCGGTGTTGTAGTGCGGCGCCTTCGACAGGACGATGGCGGTCTCGGCATCGTGGGACAGGTAGTTCAGGGTCGCGACGAGGGACCAGCGGTCCATCTGCGCCTGGTTGATCTGCTGGGTGCCGTGGTAGAGGCCCGTCGTGTCCCCGAGGCCCACGGTGTTCGCCGTGGCAAAGAGGCGGAAGCAGGGATTCGGCGTGATGATCTCGTTCTGGTCCATCAGGGTCAGCTTGCCGTCATGCTCCAGCACCCGCTGGATCACGAACATCACGTCGGCCCGTCCGGCATCGTATTCGTCGAAGACGATGGCGACGGGGTTGCGCAGGGCCCAGGGCAGGATGCCCTCGTGGAACTCTGTCACCTGCTTGCCGTCGCGCAGCTTGATCGCGTCCTTGCCGATCAGGTCGATCCGGGAGATGTGGCTGTCGAGGTTCACCCGCACGCAGGGCCAGTTCAGCCGGGCGGCGACCTGCTCGATGTGGGTCGACTTGCCGGTGCCGTGATAGCCCTGGATCATGACGCGGCGGTTGTAGCCGAAGCCGGCGAGGATCGCGAGAGTGGTGTCGGGGTCGAACTTGTAGGTGCTGTCGATCTCGGGCACCCGGTCCGACCGCTCGGCAAAGCCCTTGACGTGCATGTCGCTGTCGATGCCGAAGGTGTCCCGGACGTCGATCTCTTCGGTGGGCTTGGCGTTCATGTCCATCGTTCCGTCGGCCATCGGGGCTGCCTCTCGCGGGTCGAAAATCGGTCCCGCCGGGGATGCACCATATCGAAACGGGCCGCAAGGCCGCGGTGGGGAGGCTTTACTTGGCCCCCGCGGGCTGCACCCCGACGCCCATCTCCACCCAGGTCTGGCGAAGTTCCTCGAGAAGCTTGCGCTTGGCCTCGGCCACCTTGTCGTCCCGGTCGAGCGGCTTGACCCGCAGCAGCCGGTCGAGAGCGCCGATCTGCCGCTTGGTCACGATGCCGACCAGCCGCGCGGGCAGAAGGCCGGCGGCGGCGCAGGCCGCCACCCAGGCCTCGATCAGCGAGGGTTTTGCGGCGGCGTCGCCGGTGCACCAGACATGCTCGAACAGGGTCATGATGAAGGACAGGGTGTGCCTGGACGGATGGCGGTTGTCGCTGCCGAGGGGCTGGCGGAAGACGTCGGTGATGAATTCGTAGGACGGCCAGTAGTAGAGGTGCCCCTCATCCTTCTTCTCGCGCATCAGTTCGTCGAGCGCCACGCGCAGGACAGACTTCGAGACCGAGTTCGCGCTGATGCAGGAGACCTCGCGGAACGTCGCGATCAGCGGCACGGGCGAGAGGGTGAAGATCATCTTGGCATCCGGCCGGTGGGTGCGGATCAGGTCGTGGATCGCCCGCATGTTGGCGAGGTTCTCCCCGACGGTGGAGACGCGGAACTTGTGGCGTTCGGGGTCGTAGACGTCCTTGGGAATAGTCCGCCAGAAGACATTGCCCGTCGGCTCGTCGTACCAGACCTCCGACAGGCCGAAGGTGAGGATGAAGACCTCCGTGGCGTCGAAGATCGCCTTGGTCTCGAGCCGGACCTCCTCGTCGTAGCCGAAGTCCTCGGCCTTGTATCCGTGCCAGAGTGGCTGCTCGAAGACCTTGTTTTCCCACGCCCATTCGAACTGCTGGCGGATGACGAAGGAGTTCACCATGCCCTCGCCCATCGACACGACGTAGGCCCGTTTGCGCGCCTCGTCCTTCGTCAGGACGCGGAAGTTGCGGGCGGCCAGCCAGTTCGAGATGTTCTCGGCGAAACAGGATCCGAAGGCGGTGATCTGGGTGTCGCCGGTGATGATCGGCGCCTCGGGGCGCCAGCCGCGCAGGACCGCGTCGACGGCGGCGTCCACCTTCTGCATGCGGCGGATCGGCGGACGGGTGTTGGTATGCGCCCCCCGGAACCAGGTCTGATGCTCGCCGCGTGCCTTGCGGTCGGACTGGACGCTCAGTTTCTCGGCCTCGGAGTTCTCGCCGCGGGCGTCCTTGAGGGTGGGGGGCGGGGGAACCAGATCGGTCATGCGAGCAACTCCGTACATCCTGCAATTGCCGTTTCGGTCGACGGCCTTCCTGTCGCATTTTGCCGTCCGAGCCGGCCTGTGCCGAACATTTTGATCACGGACCGCGTCGGTTCTGTGCCTCTGTGTCCTGGGGGACTCTGTAGGGCGACGGCCCCGGCCGTCCGCCCAGATTGCCCATTGCATGCCGCGCCGATCCGGTGATGCTGGCGGCATGGACGCACGGCTCAAGGCACTCGAGGACCGGATCGCCCGCATCGCCATGGGCGATCGCCAGGCCTTCGACGGGCTTTATGCCGCGACCTCGGCGAAACTATTCGGTGTGTCCCTCCGTATCTTGAACGACCGGGCAGAGGCGGAAGAGGCGTTGCAGGACGTCTTCGTCAAGGTCTGGTCGGCGGCGGACAAGTACAGGTCTGACGGGCTCTCCCCGATGACCTGGCTGATCACCATCGCCCGCAATACCGCGATCGACCGGCTCCGCCGCCGCCAGGCGCAGGAACGGCGGCTCGATCCGGCGGGCTCGGACGGGGCGATCGACCTGATGGCCGATCCCGGCCCGGGTCCCGAGGCTTCGGCGATCGCCGGTGCCGAGCGGGAGAGGATCGCCGCCTGTCTCGGGGAACTTCCCGAGGATCGGGCAGACGCGGTGAGGGCCGCCTACCTGCAAGGAGACACCTACGCCATCCTGGCTGACAGGTACGGCGTGCCACTGAACACGATGCGGACCTGGCTGCGCCGGTCCCTGCTGAAGCTGCGAGAGTGCCTGACGCGATGAGCGACGGAAGCGACATCCCCCCCGGCGGGCCGGACGACGAACGGGCCCTCGTGGCCGAGTTCGTTCTCGGCCTGCTGGAGCCGGATCAGGCCGCCGCTTTCGAGGCGCGGCTGGTTTCGGACCCGTCGCTGCGGGCCGAGTATGTCCTGTGGTCGGAGCATCTGGCGGACCTGGCCGAGGCCGAGATCGAGCCGGTCCAGCCGCCGACGCGGGTCCTGACCTCGATCAGGGGCCGCCTCTTCGGGGCCGAGGGCCGCCGGTCCTGGCTGTCGGGCCTGGGCCTCCTGCCCGCATTCGCCACCGCGGCGCTGGCCGCGGCGGTCCTGTGGTTCGCCATCACCTTCGACCTTCTGCGCACCTCGGACCCGGTGGCGGTCTTCGCGACCGTGATCGAGACCGAGGCCGGCGGGATCGAGGCGGCCTTCCTCGACGACCACCAGGTCGCGGTGGCCGTGCCGCCAGCGGGCCTCGCGCCCGAGGGTCGGGTGCTGGAGCTCTGGCTGATCTCCGGCGATGCGGCGCCGGTGTCCCTCGGCCTGCTGACGGGGGACGACATCCTGACCCTGCCGCTGCCGGAGGAGTTCAACTCTCCCGACGGGGCGATCCTGGCGATCTCCGAAGAGCCGCAAGGCGGCTCGCCCACCGGCGCGCCCAC
>JAMWZF010000166.1 GCA_024304875.1 Paracoccaceae bacterium | reverse complement strand
CGCCAATCCCGCCACCTCGGTCACCAGCCGACGGGACGACACGGGCCCGGGCAGGGGGGCGAGACCGGCGCGGAGGGCGAGAAGCGCCGCGCCATGGGCCCGCTCCGGGTCCAGCCGCCGCAGGAGCGGCATGCCGATCCGCTCCAGCGCGGTCATGTCATCTCGGCCGGAAAGACATGGGCCGCGCCGTCCCAGGGCAGCGGCCAGGCCCAGACCACGTCGGTCAGGCGGAGCGAGCGGTAGAGATGCGGGAACAGGGCGCCGCCGCGCGACGGCTCCCACTTGAGATCCTCCAGCCCCTCGGCCTCGACGGCGACCAGCCAGAGATCCTCGGCCCCGGCGAACCACTTCGCCGCGGTCTCGGGCGCCTGGCTTGCGGTCGAGAAGTGGATGTAGCCGTCGGCAAGGTCCACCGGCGCGCCGAGGCTCACCTCCTCGGCCTGCAGGGTCTGCCATTCGGAGGCGCGGAAAATCTTGTAGATCAGCATGGCCTTCCCTTGGCCCCGGCGGCCCGCGGGGTCAAGCAGTGCCCGTCATATGGGCGTTACCCAGCGTCGCTACCGACCATCCCCGCCCCGGTGCCTTGCCAGCGGCCCGACAGACGGTCACACTCGCTTGATAAAACCACGACAGGGACTCTTCATCATGCTTCGTATCCTGAGCACCACGGCCACGCTCGCCCTCGCCGCCTCCGCGGCCTCGGCCGAGTACACGCTGACCATCCTGCACACCAACGACTTCCACGCCCGGTTCGAGCCGATCAGCGCCTTCGACTCCGGCTGCTCTGCCGAGGACAACGAGGCCGGCGAATGCTTCGGCGGCTCGGCCCGCCTGGTGACCGCGGTCGAAGAGGCCCGCGCCCGGTCGAACAACTCGATCCTCGTGGACGGCGGCGACCAGTTCCAGGGCACGCTGTTCTACACCTACTACAAGGGCGCCGCGGCGGCCGAGTTCATGAACAAGATGGGCTACGACGCGATGACCGTGGGCAACCACGAATTCGACGACGGCCCCGAAGTGCTGCGTGGCTTCGTCGACGCGGTGGAGTTCCCGGTCCTGATGTCCAACGCCGACATCTCGGGCGAGGAGTTGCTGGCCGACGCGATCCAGAAATCCGTCGTGATCGAGCAGGGCGGCGAACAGATCGGCCTGATCGGCCTGACCCCGCAGGACACCGACGAGCTGGCCTCGCCCGGCCCGAACGTCATCTTCACCGATCCGGTCGAGGCCGTGCAGGCCGAGGTCGACCGGCTGACCGAGGAGGGCGTGAACAAGATCATCGTCCTCAGCCACTCCGGCTACGGCGTCGACCAGCGCGTCGCGGAAGAGACGACCGGCGTCGACGTGATCGTCGGCGGCCACACCAACACCCTTCTGGGGGACATGGACGGCGCCCAGGGTCCGTACCCGACCATGGTCGGCGACACCGCCATCGTCTCGGCCTATGCCTACGGCAAGTTCCTGGGCGAGCTGAACGTGACCTTCGACGATGACGGCGTCATCACCGAGGCCACCGGCGCCCCGCTCATCATGGATGCCTCCGTCGCCGAGGACGAGGAAAGCGTCGCCCGCATCGCCGAGCTTGCCGGGCCGCTGGACGAGATCCGCAACGAGGTGGTGGCCGAGACCTCCGGCCCGCTGACCGGGGACCGCGCCGTCTGCCGCGCCGAGGAATGCGACATGGGCAACCTGATCGCCGACGCCATGCTCGACCGCGTGGCCGACCAGGGGATCCAGGTGGCGCTGATGAACTCGGGCGGCATCCGCGCCGACATCGACGCCGGCGAGGTCACCATGGGCGAAGTCCTGACGGTGCTTCCGTTCCAGAACACCCTGTCCACCTTCCAGGTGTCGGGCGAGACCATCCTCGAAGCCCTCGAGAATGCCGCCTCCCAGCACGAGGAAGGCGCCGGCCGCTTCCTGCAGGTGGCGGGCATGACCTACACCGTGGACCTGACCCAGGAGCCGGGCAGCCGGATTTCCGAGGTGATGATCCAGGGCGAGGCCATCGACCCGGCCGCGACCTACGGCGTGACCTCGAACAACTTCGTGCGCAACGGCGGGGACGGCTTCTCGATGTTCACCGATGCCGAGAACGCCTACGACTTCGGCCCGGACGTGGCCAACGTGGTGGCCGACTACCTGGCCGAGAACAGCCCCTACGAGCCCTACACCGACGGCCGGATCAACCTGATCACGGAGTGATCCCGGCGGTCTGACACCGGAAAGGGGTGGTGCCAAAGAGCGCCGCCCCTTTTCGTTTTCGGGCCAGGTCCGCCGCGCGGGCTGGACAGCCCGGACCCTGCTCCTAAGGTGCGCCGCAACAAGAAACGGGCAGAAACGGGCGGACCGATGAGCAGATTGGAACACGGCGCTGCGGGCATCGTCGCGATCACCTATCTCATCTTGGCCGCGGCACTTCCGCTGCCCGTCATCGACAGGACCTTCCTGCCGGACGACACCTACTACACCCTCTCCATCGCGCGGAACATCGCGGCGGGCCTCGGTCCGACGGTCGATGGCGTGGTGCTGACCTCCGGCTTCCAGCCCCTGATCGCAATCCTGCTGCAACCGGTGTTCTGGCTCGGCCTCGACGGCGCGGCCGCCGTTCGATCCGCCGTGCTGCTCAGCGCCGCGTTCGGGGGGCTGACCGTCTGGCTTGCCGGTCGGATCGTCCGGCAGGCGACGACGGGCGGCTCGGCGCCGCTGCTGACGATCCTGCTGACCGGAGCGTCCACGCCCCTGATGACCAACGCGCTCAATGGGCTGGAGACCACCCTTGCGGCGAGCCTCCTGCTCTGGCTCGTGCTGGCCGCGATGGCGACCGGCCCGGAGGCCGGGTGGCGCCGTCTCACCGCGATCGGCGCCCTTGCCGGCCTGTGTCTGTGGGCCCGGGTGGACACGGCCCTGACCATCCTGCTGCTGGGCGGCGTCGCCCTGGTCCGGCTCGGCCCGGCGCGGACCGGGCTCGTCGTGCTCGTCGCCGCGGCGGTCGCGGCGCCCTGGGTCTGGGCCTGCATGGTGCTGGGCGGGCAGCCGGTCCCCGAAAGCGGCAGTGCCGTCCGCCAGATCGTCGCCTATCACTTCGAGACCGGGCGGGACGCGTCGGCGATACCCCGGCTGGCCCTGGCGCAGATCACCCTGGCGATCATGCCTCTCTTCGTCCTCGGCGTGGTCCTCTGGCCGATGGTCTGGCTGACCCCGCTGGTCCTGGCGCTGCCCTTGTGGCAGGCGTTTCGCGCCAGATGCGCGGACGGCCCCGCGGTTCTGGCGGCAGCGGCGCTCGCGATGCTCGCCTTCTATGCCCTCTATCTGCCCGCGTTCTGGTTCTATCCCCGCTACATGCACCTGACCGCGATCGCCGGGATCGTCGGGCTGATCGTCGGGGGCCTTCGGCTTGGTGCCGGGCGTCTCGGCGGGGTTTTCTGCATGGTCCTGATCGCCGGTCAGGCGACGCAGTCGGCGCAGATGGTCTCGAACGCGCTGAGAGAGCCGCAGGTGATCCGTGGCGGCCACGGCTACGCGGACGCGGCTCTGACGCTGCTGCCGCTCCTGCCCGAAGGGGCCACCCTTGCCGCGATGCAGTCCGGCGCGCTCAGCTGGTTCGCGCCCGAGGGCATCCGGGTCGTGAACTTGGACGGCGTGGTCAACGCCGCAGCCCGGGAGGCGATCCGCGACGAACGGCTGGGCGCCTACCTGGCAGAGGTCGGCGCGACGCATTTCGCGGATTGGCCCCTGAACCTGCGCTGGCTGCGGGCGCGGGGTGGAGAGGCGCTGGACCTGGAGCGGGTCGGCGCGATGCCCGACCACGGCGGACCGGGCGGGGATTTCACGCTCTACCGGATCGAGTAGGGCCGGGCGGGCCGTCCCTCGCAGGGACAGCTTCGTGGTCAGCACGCCGCCGGCGTGCGCGCCCATGTCGATCGTCTGGCCCATCCCCCGCGCCCGCGCTACCATCGGCCCCATGTGCGGACGCATGGCCATAACCCTCCCCCACGACGCGATGGCGCAGCTCTTTGATGCGGTGCCCTCCAACGACCTGCCGGAGGTGCCGAACTACAATGTTTGTCCGACCGTGCAGATCGGCGTCGTCACCAGCGCCGAGGGGACCCGGCGGCTGCGCCCCATGCGCTGGGGGTTCCTGCCCCATTGGTACAAGGAGGTGAACGGCGGCCCCCTCCTGATCAACGCCCGGGCCGAGACGATCGCCGAGAAACCCGCCTTCCGCGCCGCCGCGCGCGAACGCCGGGCCATCGTGCCGGCCAGCGGGTTCTACGAATGGACCCGGCTGGGGGACGGCACCAAGCTGCCGTGGTACATCACGCGGCAGGACGGCTCACCGCTGGCATTGGCCGCCGTCTGGCAGGACTGGGAACGGGGAGAGGAGCGGCTGACCACCGTCGCCGTGGTGACGACCGAGGCCGGCCCGCCCATGTCCGACATCCACACCCGCGTGCCCGTCGTGCTGGAGCCCAAGGACTGGAGCCTCTGGCTGGGCGAGGAGGGCAAGGGCGCGGCGACGCTGATGACGGCCCCCGCCGCGGACGTGCTGAACTTTCGCCGGGTGGACCCCAAGGTGAACTCCAACCGCGCCAGCGGGCCGGAGCTGATCGAACCGATCGCCGCAGACTAGGCCGAGGCCCGCAGCCCCAGGATCGCCCGCGCCTCCTCTGGCGTCGCCACCGGCCGGTCGTACCGCGCGCAGACCTCGACCGTCCGCCGCACCAGCGCCGCGTTCGACGGCGCCAGCGTGCCGCGGTCCAGCCGCACGTTGTCCTCCAGCCCCGTCCGGGCGTGGCCGCCGGCGCCGATGGCCCAGTCGTTCAGCTCCAGCTGATGCCGCCCGATCCCGGCGGCGCACCAGGGGGCGTCCTCTCCGAACAGGCGGTGCACCGTCCTGACGTAGTAATCAAAGACCTCCCGGTCCGCGGGCATGGCGTTCTTCACGCCCATGACGAACTGGACGTAGGGCCGCGCCACCAGTTGCCCCCGGTCCCACATGTCCTTCGCCTTGAAGATGTGGCTGAGGTCGAAGGCCTCGATTTCGGGCGTGACCTCATGGGTGCGCATCTCGGCCGCAAGCCAGTCCACGAGGTCCGGCGGGTTCTCGTACACCCGCGTCGGAAAGTTGTTCGACCCCACCGAGAGCGACGCCATGTCGGGCCTGAGCGCCAGCATCCCGCCCCGCGCCTGACCCGCGCCCGACCGCCCGCCGGTCGAGAACTGGACGATCATGCCGGGGCAGTGCCGCTCCAGCCCCTCCTTCAGCCGCGCGAACTTCTCGGGATCGGACGACGGCGTCTCGTCGTCATTGCGCACATGGGCGTGGACGATGCTGGCGCCGGCCTCGAACGCCTCCTGCGTGCTCTCAACCTGTTCCGTCACCGTGATCGGCACCGCCGGGTTGTCGGCCTTGCGCGGGACCGATCCGGTGATCGCGACGCAGATGATGCAGGGGTTCGTCATGGCTCTACCACCGTCCTTGTCCGAACAGCATATGCAGCCGGCGATGCCGCGCAAAGGGGTCGACCGGCCGGGGTGCATCGAGGTCCCGCATCACCCGCACCGCCAGCCAGACGGCGATCCCGGCAAAGACCACCCCGCCCAGCGCCTGCCCGATCAGCACACCCGGCGCCCCCCAGAGCGCCGCGCCCGCCATCACGAAGGGCCAGGTCCCCAGCGTGTTGCGCCCCCAGTTCACCCAGGTCGAATGGACCGGGTGGCCGAGGTTGTTGAAGCTGGCGTTGGAGACGAAGATCGCGCCGTTGAAGATCGCGGCGAGGGCGAGGGGACCGCAGAAGAGGTAGATCAGGTCGCGCGTCAGCCCCTCGGCCTCGAACAGCCCGGCGATGGGGGCGCGCAGGGCGTAGAGCACCACGGTCATCACCAGCACGTAGGCCACGATGAACCGCAGCCCGTCGAAGAAGGCGCCCCGCACCCGGTCGAACCGCCCGGCGCCGAAGTTCTGGCCGACGATGGGGCCGATGGCGCCCGAAAGGGCGAAGACCACGGCGAAGGCCACCGGCGTCAGCCGCCCGATCACCGCCATGCCCGCGACCGCATCGGTGCCGTACTCCGCCATCTTGCGGGTCACGATGGCATTGCCCACCGGCGTCGCCACGTTGGTCAGCACGGCCGGCACCGCGATGGCCGAGACGGCGGCGAGGTCGCGCCGGATCAGGCTCACCGACGGCGGCATGAAGGCCCCGTAGATCCGCTGCGCCGGTACCAGCGCGGCCACCAGCATCGTCAGCCGCGCGAGGACCGAGGCGAAGGCGGCCCCGTCGAGCCCCAGCCCGAGGGTGAAGATGAAGATCGGATCCAGCCCCGCATTCACCGCCCCGCCCGACAGCGTCACCATCATCGACCGCCGCGCGTCCCCATGCGCCCGCAACACCGCCATCCCCGTCATCGCGACCGACACGAAAGCCATCGAGGGCAGTATGATCGCGGCGTAGCGGATCGCCAGCTCAAGCGTCTCTCCTTCGGCTCCCAGCGCCGCCATGATCGGGCGGATCTGCCAGAGGATCAGGACGGGCAGGGCGATGGAGGTCAGCACGCCGAACAGCGCCACCGAGGTCGCATACTCCCGCGCCCGCACCCCGTCGCCCGCCCCGATGGACCGCGAGACGAGCGAGCCCGCCGCGATGGAAAGGCCGATGTTCACCGAGTTGGTGAAGAACAGCACCGTCCCCGCGTAGCCCACCGCTGCCGCCAGCGCCGCGTTGCCCAGCATCGAGAT
>JAMWZF010000165.1:4803-6762 GCA_024304875.1 Paracoccaceae bacterium | reverse complement strand
GCCCCATCCTGATCCATCCGGACCCCCGGCTGAAGACGCCCGCCGCCCCGGTGGAGGCGATCGACGACGACCTGCGCCGCCTGGCCGACGACATGTTGCAGACGATGTACGACGCCCCGGGCATCGGCCTCGCCGCGCCGCAGGTCGGCGTGATGAGCCGTCTTCTGGTGATGGACTGCGTCAAGGACGAGACCCAGCCGCCCCGGCCGATGGTCCTGATCAATCCCGAGGTGATCGAGCGATCCGAGGAACGCAGCGTCTACGAGGAAGGCTGCCTGTCGATCCCCGAGCAGTATGCCGAGGTCGAGCGGCCGGCCGAGGTGACCGTGCGCTGGACCGGCCTCGACGGGGCGGCGCAGGAAGAGCATTTCACCGGCCTCTGGGCGACCTGCGTGCAGCACGAGATCGACCACCTCGACGGCAGGCTCTTCATCGACTACCTCAAGCCGCTCAAGCGCCAGATGATCACCCGCAAGATGCAGAAGCTGAAACGCGAAAGGGCCCGGGCGCTGTGATCCTCGATATCCTGAAGGACGACGCCGAGGTCCTGCGCCGGAAGGCCGAGCCGGTGACGCACTACGACGACGACCTGCGCGCCCTCGTCGCCGACATGTTCGAGACGATGTATGCCGCAGAGGGCCGGGGCCTCGCCGCGCCGCAGGTGGGTATCTCGAAGCGCCTGTTCGTAATGGACGCGGGCTGGAAGCGGGGCGACCGGCAGCCGCTGGCCATCGTCAACCCGGTGATCCACGGCACCGAATTGCCGATGGTGGCCGACGACGAGGCCTGCCTGTCGATTCCCGGGCGCGTGTTCCGCGTCGCCCGGCCGATGGTGACCGATCTGGAGTGGATCTCGCCGAACGGGGTCTCCCAGCGGGCGAAGCTGTGGTCCAACGAGAGCCGCATCGCCTGCCACGAGATCGACCACCTCGACGGCGTCCTGATCTCGGACCACGGGAACGAGCGGTGACGAGCGGCCTGCCGGCCGGCGTTCCGCGCCCCATCCTGCGCTGGCCGCACCCCTGCCTGCGCCGGCCCGCCGCCGAGGTGCCGGAGGTGACCGAGGAGGTCCGCGCGATCTGGGCCGACATGATCGCCACGATGGAGGCGATGCCCGGCGTCGGCCTCGCCGCCGTCCAGATCGGAGTGGCCCTGCGCCTTGCCGTGGTGGATGCCTCGACTGCGCGGGGGCAGGCCGTCTGCATGGCCAACCCCGAGATCCTGCACGCCAGCGTGGAGCCGCGCGCGCACGAGGAGGCCTCGCCCTGCCTGCCGGGGGTCAGTGCCCTGATTTCGAGGCCCCGCGCGGTCACCGTCCGGTTTCTCAACCTCGACGGCGTGGTCGAGGAGCGCGATTTCGTCCATCTCTGGGCCACGTCCGTGCAGCACCAGATCGACCATCTGGCCGGCCGGATGTATTTCGACCGCCTGTCCCGGCTGAAGCGGGATCGGTTGCTGGCCAGGGCGCGGAAGGCGACGGAGCGCTGACGGCACCGGACCGGGATGCGTTTTCCGGCCAGAATGAAGGAGGGAGCGATGCGCGTCATCTTCATGGGTTCGCCCGAGTTCTCGGTGCCGGTGCTCGACGCCCTGGTCGCGGCGGGGCACGAGGTGCCTTGCGTCTATTGCCAGCCGCCGCGCCCGGCGGGCCGGGGCAAGAAGGACAGGCCCACCCCCGTGCAGGCGCGGGCCGAGGCCCTGGGGCTGCCGGTGCGGCATCCGGTGTCCCTCAAGTCGGCGGAGGCGCAGGCGGAGTTCGTGGCGCTGGAGGCAGACGTCGCGGTGGTCGTCGCCTACGGGCTGATCCTGCCGCAGGCCGTGCTGGACGCGCCGTGGCATGGGTGTCTCAACATCCATGCCTCCCTGCTGCCCCGGTGGCGCGGCGCCGCGCCGATCCACAGGGCGGTGATGGCGGGGGATGCCGAGACCGGGGTCTGCATCATGCGGATGGAGGCGGGG
>JAMWZF010000165.1:0-4793 GCA_024304875.1 Paracoccaceae bacterium | reverse complement strand
AGACCCCGGTCTCGACACCGGGCCGGTGCTGCTGCGCGAGGCGACGGACATCGGGCCGGAGGACACAACGGGCGCGCTTCACGACCGGCTGTCGCGGATGGGCGCGCGGCTGATCGTGGCGGCGCTGGACCGCCTGCCCGAGCTGGTGCCCGAGCCACAGCCCGACACCGGTGTCACCTACGCCGCCAAGATCGACAAGGCCGAGGCGCGGGTCGACTGGACCCGGCCTGCCGCCGAGGTCAGCGCCCATGTCCGCGGCCTGTCGCCCTTTCCGGGGGCCTGGACAGAGGTGGCGGGCGAACGGATCAAGCTGCTTGGGGCACGGGTCGTCCAGGGCCGGGGCGCGCCCGGCGAGGTCATGGGCGGCTTCACCGTGGCCTGCGGCGACGGCGCCGTGGAGATCACCCGCGCCCAACGGGCTGGCCGCGGCCCGATGACGGCGGCGGAGTTGTTGCGCGGGCTTCAGATGCCCGCGGTCGTGGGCGGCTGACGGCGGGGCTCCGATCCGGATCGCTGCGGTCACGAGCGGCGCTCTGGCCGCATCGAGGGTAGCTTCCCTTGTGCAGTCCTGCTGTCGATCGCGGCGCTGGTCGGTCTGCCATTCATTGGCGCAGCCGACCCACCGGCCCGCTCTAAGAATTTTAGAAACTGTCAGGAGCGGCCATTGAAATCATTGGCGTTTTCCGGCCGTTTCTAAAATTCTTAGAGCCAACCCGGAAAAACTAAATAAAGTCAAAGGCTTGGGCGCGCTAATTCCGAGGCGGCCGCTGTCGGTAGACCGGCAATGCCCAGCCGAACCGGAGCGACCCGGCCCGCAGCGCGAAACAGACCGAGATGCAGGCCACGAGCGACACCAGGTCCGACCCGGTCAGCGCCCCGGCGAGGATCGCTGCCCCCGCGCCGCCCAGGGCCGCCGTGGCGTAGAGCTGGCCCGAACGGATCACCAGCGGCACCTCGTTCGCGACGATATCGCGCATCAGGCCGCCCATGACGCCGGTGACCACGCCCATGAGCACCACGATGTGGCCCGCCTGCCCGGTCTCGACGGCGGCCCGGACCCCCGCCGCCACCGCGATCGGCAGGGCGACGGCGTCGAGCCAGGTCAAAGCACTGATCCGGCTCTCGAGCCGGTGCGCGGTGAAGAAGACCAGCACCGCCGCCCCGCAGGCGATGGCCAGCGGGCCCGGGTCGGCGATCCAGAACACAGGGTTCCGGTCCAGCAGCAGGTCGCGCACCGTGCCGCCGCCGACCGCCGTCAGGCTGGCGAGGAAGGCGAATCCCACGAGGTCGAGCTGGGCCCGGCTGGCCGCCAACGCCCCCGAGAGCGCGAAGACCAGGGCCGAGGCGTAGTCGAGGACGGTCAGCACGGTCATTGCAGGACCTCCGTGACGCTGCCGAGGGCGCGGTGCTCGCGGGCGTCCGTCTCGCCCGGCCGCTCACCATTTGCCAGCGGCAACAAGAGGAACCGGGGTCCGGCGTCGTCCGGCTCGAGGTGCTGCAACGGCGCCCCCTCCGGATGCAGCATCACCGGGCAGGCCGCGCCCGTCATGCCTTGAAGGGGGCCATGCCCTCGCGGGCCAGTTCGTCCGCCCGTTCGTTCTGAGGGTGCCCGGCGTGGCCCTTGACCCATTCCCACCTGACCCGGTGGCGGGCATTGGCGGCATCGAGGCGCTGCCAGAGCTCGGCGTTCTTCACCGGCTTCTTCGCCGCCGTCTTCCAGCCGTTGCGCTTCCAGCCGTGAATCCACTTGGTCAGCCCGTCCATGACGTACTTGCTGTCGGTCACCACGGTCACGTCGCTCGGCCGGCCGAGGGTCTCGAGCGCGGTGATCGCCGCCATCAGTTCCATCTGGTTGTTCGTCGTCTCGGCCGCGCCGCCGTTCAGCTCGCGCTCCTTGACGACGCGGTCTCCCTCCATCGCCTGCAGCACGACGCCCCAGCCGCCGGGGCCGGGATTGCCCGAGCAGGCGCCGTCGGTATAGGCGAAGAGCGTCGGCATCAGGCGGGCTTCACGGCGGTCAGGTCGATGCAAGGGTCGAGCGTGCCGGCCATGCCGCGGCTTTCGCCGAGGGCGACGGAAACCACCGTCAGGCCCGCCGCCTCCATCCAGTCCCTCAGTTCGGCTTCGGTGACGTGGGAATAGAACCGGTCCAGCCGGTCGCGCTGGTCCGTCTCTCCCAGCTTCATGCCGATGTAGAACGGCCCTCCGGGGCGCAGGGCGGCGGCGAGGCGCCGGATATGGCCGGGGATCTCGGCCCGGGGGGCGTGCAGCAGGGAATAGCTGGCCCAGATGCCGTCATAGGTTTCCACGCCCCAGTCGTCGTCGAAGGTGCCGTGGCGGGCGGGCAGGCGATAGGTCTCGCGCGCGAAGGCGACCATGCCGGTGCTGGCGTCCACCGGGTCGGGGTCGAGGCCGGCTTTCACCATCTCCGCCGAGGATTTGCCCGGCCCGCAGCCGAGGTCGAGCACCCGGCCCCCCGGACGCACGCGGGCGATGAAACCCGTCAGTTCGGGCCGCGTGCCCCCCTGCGAGAGCTTCTCGGCATAGTCCCGGGCGGCGTCGTCGTAGAAGGCGAGGGTTTTCGCGTCCGGCATCAGAGGGCCACCGGCAGGAGGCAGAGGAGGACGACGGCGGTGACCGGCAGGCGCAGGTGCAGCCACCAGTCGGGCGCGAGGCCCCAGCGATGGTAAAGCCAGTCGAGCACGACGATCCCGGCGAAGCCCGCCATCAGCGCCCGCGCCGCCGGCTCCGGCCCGCCGCCGGTCATGAAGAAGGCCCAGAGGGCGGGCAGGACCGAAAGCGTGTAGGCCAGCGCGGCGCGGCGCCCGGCCGCCTTGGTGGCGAAGCCCCAGAGCACGCCGGACATGAAGGACAGGATGACCGAGCCGTAGAACAGCCCGATGTAGGGTCCCGTGAACCGCGGCCCGAAGCCCGCGGCGACCATCTGGCCGTAGGACGGATGCAGCACGGTGAGCGCCCCCCAGAGGAACGGCAGCACGCCGAGGGCGGTCAGGATCAGGGCGGGGCGGGGGATCCGGGTCATGGGCTCCGACATGGCGGGAGCGGCCCGATTTGGCAAGTCCGGGTCGGGTCGAGCGACGGCGGGGCCGCGGCGGAGGGCGACCTCGACAGCGCCTCAGGTCACGCCCGCTCGGCCGCGAGGCGGACCGCCAGCGCCCCGAAGGCGGCGGCGAAGGCGCGGCGCATCCAGGCCATCGCCCGGTCCGAGGCGAGGACCCGCGCCCGCATCGTCCCCGCCAGCAGGGCGTAGAGAACGAAGACGCCGAAGGTCATCGCGACGAAGCCCGCTCCGAGGGTGAGGAGCTGCATCTGCGCATCCGCGCCCGGCGTCACGAACTGAGGCAGGAAGGCGACGAAGAACATCGGCAGCTTGGGATTCAGGAGGTTCAGCAAGATCCCCCTCCAGACGATCCGCCCCGCCTCGCCCGGCCGCTCGGCGCGGACCTCGAGCGTGCCGGTGCCGCGCAGCATCCCCCAGGCCATCCAGAGCAGGTAGAGCACCCCGGCCCACTTGATCGCCTGGAACAGCACCGCCGAGGTGTGCAGCACGGCGGCAAGGCCAAGGAGCGCGGCGCCCAGGTGCACGACCGTCGCGAGGGTGCATCCGAGAGTGGCCAGGAGACCGGCCCGGAGGCCGCCGCCGAGGGTCATGGAAAGCGTGTAGACCACACCGATACCGGGGGCGAGGCAGACGATGAAGGCGGTGAGAAGAAACTGGAGGGTCATGAAGGCATGAGCCGTCATCCGCACGCGCCTGTCAATCTCGGGCGGGAGCGGGGCTTGCCCCGCCACCACCTCACGCAGGCTCGCGCAGGACGCGGGGGACCTTGAATTCGACGTTCTCGACCGCGGTCTCGACCATCTCGGTGGTCACGTCGTAGCGGTCGCGGAAGGCCTGGGTCACCTCCTCGATCAGCACCTCGGGGGCCGAGGCGCCGGCGGTGATGCCGATGGCGCGGATGCCCTCGAGCGCCCGCCAGTCGATGTCCGCGGCGCGCTGAACCAGCTGCGCGTAAGAACAGCCCGCCTTGCGGCCGACCTCGACCAGCCGCTTGGAGTTGGACGAATTGGGCGCGCCGACGACCAGCATCGCGTCCACCTTCGGCGCCATGGCCTTCACGGCCTCCTGCCGGTTGGTGGTGGCGTAGCAGATGTCTTCCTTGTGCGGGCCAATGATGGCGGGGAAGCGGGCCTTGAGGGCCTCCACGATGTCCGCCGTGTCGTCCACGCTGAGGGTGGTCTGGGTGACGAAGGCGAGGCGGCCGGGATCGCGCACCGTCACGTGGGCCACGTCCTCGACCGTCTCGACCAGCAGGACGTCGCCCTCGGGCAGCTGGCCCATGGTGCCGATGGTCTCGGGGTGGCCGGCGTGGCCGATCATGATCATCTGAAGCCCGTTCTCGGCGTGGCGGGCGGCCTCGATGTGGACCTTGCTGACGAGGGGACAGGTCGCGTCGACATAGACCATCTCGCGCTTCGCCGCCTCGGCCGGGACGGCCTTGGGCACGCCGTGGGCCGAGAAGATGACGGGCCGGTCGGGCGGGCACTCGTCCAGTTCCTCGACGAAGACGGCTCCCTTGGCGCGCAGGTCGTCCACGACGTACTTGTTGTGGACGATCTCGTGCCGGACGTAGACCGGGGCGCCCCATTTGCCCAGCGCCATCTCGACGATCTTGATGGCCCGGTCGACGCCGGCGCAGAACCCGCGGGGGGCGGCGAGGTAGAGGGTGAGGGGCGGCCTGGTCATGCCCCAGACCTAATCGCTGCGGGGC
>JAMWZF010000164.1 GCA_024304875.1 Paracoccaceae bacterium | reverse complement strand
GAGGAATCCGCATGAGAAACCTGCCTCTCGCCATGCTCATCCTGGCGGCGTTGCCCGCCGGGGCGCAGCAGGACCGGGGCGGGATCACCGCGCCGGGCCAACTCGCGTCGCACTACGCGCCGCGGGGGGCGGTGCGGCTGGACGTGACCGCGCCCGGGCCAGAAGAGGTCTTGCTTGGGTTCGGCCCGGTGCAGGGGGCGGTGCTCAACCTCTCGCCTTCGGGCGACCTGGTGGAGGCGGCGGCAGGCCTGTTCGACGCCCTGCACCGGCTGAACGCGATGGGTGCGGAGCGGATCGCGGTTTCTCCGGTGCCGGACCGGGGACTGGGCCGGGCGATCAACGACCGGCTACGGCGGGCGGCGGCACCGCGGGAGTGACCCCTGCGGCAGCGGATTAACCGATGTCCGGTGTGGTAAAAGCTCCCGGAATCAGGGGGATAAGGCTCGTCCCGGACCTCTAGAACGTTAGAGTCCTGAAGGTCTCGTCGGTGGACCGAATCGAGCCACAGCGGCTCGCCCGGGGTCACTCCGTCGCCGCCTCCAGCAGATCCCCCGGCTGGCAGTCGAGCGCGGCGCAGAGCTTTGCCAGGGTTTCGAACCGGACGCCCTTCACCTTGCCGGATTTCAGCAGGCTGAGGTTCTGTTCGGTGATTCCCACCTCGGCGGCCAGATCGCGGCCCTTCACCTTGCGCAGGGCCATCATCACGTCGAGCCGGACGACGATCCGCATCAGACGAACCCCCGGTTTTCCTCGGTCGCGCGGGCCGCGTCCTCCATCACCCAGCCGATGACGGCCATCAGCCCGGCGGCCAGCAGGAAGCCCAGGTCGGCGCTGGAGACCGAGAGGAGGAGTTGCCGGCTGCCCGGCGGGGCGGCGAGGGTGACGATCAGGCTCTGCGCCGGGATCACCGCGATCCGCAGCAGGGCGACGGCCATGAGGCCGGTCCCGATCCGGCGGATCAGAAGGGCGGCGCCGTGGGTGAGGACATTGCCCGAGAAGAGCAGGCGGAACAGCAGGTGCATCCGCCAGAGCGTGAGGCCGAGGGCGACCATCGGCAGGGCGCCGACGGCGAGGGCGGTCAGAAGCCGGGCCGGGGCGGGGACATAGCCTTCCGGCAGGGGAAAGGGCAGGTCGGCGGGCTCGGCCACCCAGGCCCCCGCCAGAACCGCGAGGGGCAGGGCGCAGAGGGCGGCGAGGGTCGCGAGGTCCATCAGGCGGGCGAGGCGGGTCAGGCGGGGTGACATGGATATTCCTTTCCTGCAGACAATAATCAATGTAAGACAATAAACTATAGCTGTCAAAAGGTGATTCCCATGATCCGCGCCGTCCTGCTCTCCCTGTCCCTCCTGGCGTCCTGCACCGACGTGCCGCTGGCGACCCAGGCCGCGCTTGGCGAGGTCGATCCGCTCAGCGCCGACCCGGCCGGCTTCGTCCTCTTCCTGTCGCTGCCGCCCGGCATCGGGCTGCGGGAAAGCTCTGGCGTCATGACCCTGACGGCCGAGCGCAGCGACACCGAGGCGCGGATCGACGGCTCCTATCGCCTCGAGGCGATTGCCATGGGGCCGGAGGGAATGCTCGCCTTCCGCGTCGCGCCGGGCGACCTGGAGCGGCTGCGGGCCGACCAGGCGACGGCGGCGGCATGGGAGACGGAGGTGCCCGAGCTGTCGTCGGGCGCCCTGTCCATCAGTGCGGCCGGCTGCCTCACAGGAGCGCCGGTCCCCGAGGACGCCCGGGTCAGCGCGCGGCTGCGGATCGCCGAGGGCGGACCGACCCTTCCGGTGTTGCGCGACGCGCCCCTGCGCAGGCTTCTGGGCGAGGAGATGCCCCAAGATCCCGCCGCGACCTGTGATGCCACGATTCATTGAAATGTCATCGGCCCGCTGCTACCTTCGAGACATTGCCGGATCCGGGGCTCCCCGGGCCGGCGCGTCACAGGAGGACGATGACCTGTCTCTATCCACTTCGGCGGATCACACCGCCGCTTCCCGCGGGACCGGACGCGTGAGCGCCCCCGCCCAGGCCACGAGCGATGCGCTTCTGGCCGCAATCCTCACCTCGCTTGACGATGACAAGGCCGAAGACGTCGTGCAGATCGACCTGCGCGGACGGTCCGAGATGGGCGACTGGATGGTGATCGCCTCCGGCCGGTCGTCGCGCCAGGTCGCGGCGATGTCCGAGAAGCTGACCGACCGGCTCAAGGAGCAGTTCGGCCTGACCAGCAAGGTCGAGGGCACGGAGACCGGCGACTGGGTCCTGATCGACACCGGCGACGTGATCGTGCATGTCTTCCGCCCCGAAGTGCGGGAGTTCTACGACCTCGAGAAGATGTGGGTCCCGGTGGGCGAGTCGGCCCGCAGCGTCAGCCGCTGAACGCCCGTGCGCATCCGGATCTGTGCGGTCGGCCGCCTGCGGGCGGGGCCGGAGCGCGCGCTGTGTGACGACTATCTCGACCGCTTTGCCAAGACCGCCCGGCCCCTCGGATGGGGCGGCGCGGAGGTGGTCGAGGTCGAGGACCGCAAGGGCGGCGGCAAGGCGGCCGAGGCGGTTCTGCTGGACAAGGCCGTGCCGGCCGGCGCAGTCCTCATCTGCCTCGACGAGCGGGGCCGTACCCTCACATCCCCCGACTTTGCCGAGCGTCTGCGCGGCTGGGCCGACCAGGGCCGGGCGGACTGTGCGGTCGTGATCGGCGGAGCGGACGGGATCGACCCGGGGCTGGTGGAGCGCGCCGATCTGGTCCTGTCCTTCGGCAAGATGGTCTGGCCGCACATGCTCGCCCGCGTGATGCTGGCCGAGCAGCTGTACCGGGCCGCGACGATCCTGACGGGCGGGCCGTATCACCGGGTGTGACGCTTTTTTTGGGCAGGGTCCTCCTAGAAAATCAGAAAACCCGGCGAGTCTAACCGGCAAGTGATTGAAAACGCATGCCTTCGTCTGTCCGAAATGTCCAGCGCTCCAGGATTCCTGGAAATCGCCTGCGAAACGGGCAGATGTTCGCAGAACGTACGCGCCCCCGAACCCCGCTTTTCGCCCTCCGCCGCCTGCGATAGGACGGACCCCAGACCACGGGAGTGAGCCATGCCGAAACCAGTCGTCCTCTGCATTCTCGACGGATGGGGCTACCGCGAGGAGACCGACGGCAATGCCCCGGCCCTTGCCGACACGCCGACCTTCGACCGGCTCTGGGGCGCGTGCCCCCGGGCCTTTCTCACCACCTTCGGTCCCGACGTCGGCCTGCCCACCGGGCAGATGGGCAACTCGGAGGTCGGACACACCAACATCGGCGCGGGCCGGGTCGTGGCGATGGACCTCGGACAGATCGACCTGGCCATCGAGGACGGATCGTTCCCGAAGATGGACGCCCTGCAGAGGTTCATCGCCACGCTCAAGGAGACTGGCGGCACGGCGCACCTCATCGGCCTCGCCTCGCCCGGCGGTGTCCATTCTCACCAGGCGCATATCGCGGAATCGGCGCGCGTGATCGCGGGCGCGGGCGTGCCGGTGGTCGTCCATGCGATTACCGACGGGCGCGACGTGGGGCCGAAGTCGGCGCAGGACCAGATCGCCGAGCTGAAGTCCACCCTGCCCGAGGGGGCCCGCATCGTCACCGTTTCCGGCCGCTACTTCGCGATGGACCGGGACAACCGCTGGGACCGGGTCGAAAAGGCCTACCGTGCGATGGTCCTTGCCGACGGGGAACGCGGCGAGAGCGCGGAGGCGGTCATCGAGGCCGCCTACGCGGCGGACAAGACCGACGAGTTCATCCTGCCCGCGGTGCTGCCGGACTACGACGGCATGACCGGCAAGGACGGCCTCTTCTTCGTCAACTTCCGCGCCGACCGCGCGCGCGAGATCCTCGCCGCCATCGGCGATCCGGACTTCGATCACTTCGACACGGGAAACCGGCCGAAGCTGGCGGCGATGCTGGGGATGGTGGAATACTCCGACGCCCACAACGCCTACATGTCCACCGTCTTTCCGAAACGGAAGATCGTGAACACCCTCGGCGCCTGGGTGTCGAAACAGGGGCTTCGCCAGTTCCGCGTGGCGGAAACCGAGAAGTACCCGCATGTCACCTTCTTCCTCAACGGCGGGATCGAGACGCCGGAGGAGGGGGAGGAGCGATACCTCGCGCCGTCCCCCAAGGTCGCGACCTACGACCTGCAGCCCGAGATGAGCGCGGGCGAGGTGACCGAGGCCTTCGTCGGCGCGATCGAGGAGGGCTACGACCTGATCGTCTGCAACTATGCCAACCCGGACATGGTGGGGCATACGGGCGATCTGGATGCTGCCATCAAGGCTTGCGAGGCGGTGGACGAGGGGCTGGGCAAGGTCCTGGAGGCGCTGGACAAGGCGGGCGGCGCGATGATCGTGACGGCGGACCACGGCAACTGCGAGGTGATGATCGACCCCGAGACGGGCGGGCCGCACACCGCGCATACGACGAACCTCGTCCCCGTGGTGCTGTTCGGCGGACCGGAGGGTGCGACGATCCATGACGGGCGGCTGGCGGACCTCGCGCCGACGGTGCTGGACCTGATGGGGCTGCCGAAGCCCGAGGAGATGACAGGCGAGAGCCTGATCGACTGATGCTGCGCGCGCTGGCCTGCCTTCTGGTCCTCGCGGGCCCCGTCGCCGCCCAGACCGCCGCCGAGGCGGCGCAGGCGGCGGAGGCGCGCCTTGTCGCGGCGGGCGAGATGCTTCGTGCGGCCGAGGGGCAGGGCGACCGGATCGCGGCGCTGACCGAGACCGTGCAGGCCTACGAGGATGGCCTTGCCGCCATGCGCGACGGGCTGCGGCAGGTCGCGGTCCGCGAACGGGCCATCGAGGCGGACCTCGCGGCGCGCGAGGACGACATCGCGGCCCTTCTCGGCGTGCTCTCCTCGATCAGCTCTGCGCCGCGGCCTCTCCTGCTCCTGCACCCTTCCGGCCCCGCCGGAACGGCGCGGGCCGCGATGATGCTGTCGGACGTGACGCCGGCCCTGCAGGCCGAGGCGGACGCCCTCGTGGCGACCCTCGAAGAGGTGCGCATCCTCCAGGCGCTGGAGGAGAGCGCGGCGGAGACGCTGGAAGAGGGCCTTGCCGGGGCGCAGGCGGCGCGCGAGGCGCTGTCGGCGGCGATCTCGGACCGGACGGACCTGCCGCGCCGCTATGCCGAGGATTCGGTGGCGATGGCCGTGCTGCTGGCCTCGACCGAGACCCTGGGGGCCTTCGCCAGCGGCCTGCCCGAGACGGTGGCCGAGGACTTTGGCGGGCCGGTCATGGACATCGAGGGGCTGAAGGGGTCGCTCGCCCTGCCGGTCGAGGGCGTGGTCATCCGCCGCGCCGGGCAGGCCGATGCCGCGGGAGTGGCGCGCCCCGGATGGATCGTCGCGACCCCGCCCCGCGCCCTGGTCACCGCGCCGGTCGCGGCGACCCTTCGCTATACCGGCGAGCTTCTGGACTATGGCACCGTGGTCATCCTCGAGCCGGAGAACGGCACGCTGATCGTCCTTGCCGGCCTGTCGGAGGCCTATGGCACCGCCGGAGAGGTCCTGCCGGGAGGCGCAGCCGTCGGGCTCATGGGCGGCGAGATGCCGGACGCTCAAGGGATTTTGACCGAAACCCTCGCCGGCGCTGGCGCATCCCGCTCGGAAACGCTTTATATCGAGGTCAGAGAAGGCGACGCACCGGTCGACCCCGCGACGTGGTTCGCGGCAGAGTAAGGCGGCGCCGCCAGCCCCCGCGCAGGACCTCAGGGTCGCGCTTGAGGCGAGTGAGGCAACCGGGAAACGGGACGGGAAACACATGAAGAAATTCGCAATGGCCGCAGCCGGGGGCACCGTCCTCGGGCTTGTCGTCACCACCCAGATCGCCGGTCCGCTGATCGCGCAGGAAAGCGACCGCAACGTGAATGTCTACGAACAGCTCGACATGTTCGGCGACATCTTCGAGCGGATCCGGGCGCAATACGTTGAAGAGGTTGACGAAGCCGACCTGATCGAGGCGGCCATCGACGGGATGCTGTCCTCGCTCGATCCGCATTCCAGCTACCTGTCGCCCGAGGATGCCGCCGACATGCGCGTGCAGACCCGCGGCGAATTCGGCGGCCTCGGGATCGAGGTCACGCAGGAGGAAGGCTTCGTCAAGGTCGTCTCCCCGATGGATGGCACCCCCGCCGATGCGGCCGGCATGCAGGCCGGCGACTTCATCACGGCGGTCGACGGCGAATCGGTCCTCGGCCTGACCCTCGACGAGGCGGTCGAGCTGATGCGCGGGCCGGTCGGCTCCGAGATCATCATCACCGTGGTCCGCGAGGGCGAGCCCGAGCCCTTCGAGGTCTCCATCATCCGCGACACCATCACGCTGACCGCCGTGCGCGCCCGGACCGAGGGCGAGACCGTGGTGCTGCGGGTGACCACCTTCAACGACCAGACCTACCCGAACCTCTCCGAGGGGCTGGCCGAGCAGGTCGAGGCCGCGGGCGGCATGGAGAACGTCAACGGCATCATCATCGACCTGCGCAACAACCCCGGCGGCCTGCTGAACCAGGCGATCCGGGTCTCCGACGCCTTCCTCGACGCGGGCGAGATCGTCTCGACCCGGGGACGGCAGCTGACCGACGGCGAGCGCTACAACGCCACGCCGGGGGACCTGGCCGAGGGCAAGCCCATCGTCGTGCTGATCAACGGCGGGTCGGCCTCGGCGTCGGAAATCGGAACCGGCTTCGAATCGCCGAGGAACCCGGTGACGCGCGGCGTGTTCTTGATCAGCGAGAAGACGGCGTCCGAGAGG
>JAMWZF010000163.1:2374-6777 GCA_024304875.1 Paracoccaceae bacterium | reverse complement strand
GCCAATACGGTGACGGGGTTCTTCGGCGGCATGGGCGGCTGCGCGATGATCGGGCAGAGCATGATCAACGTGAAGTCCGGCGGGCGCACGCGCCTTGCGGGCACGGCGGCGGCGCTGTTCCTGCTGGCCTTCATCCTGTTTGCCGCGCCCTTGATCGAGCGGATCCCGCTGGCGGCCCTCGTGGGGGTGATGTTCATGGTGGTGATCGGGACCTTCGCGTGGAATTCGCTCAAGATCCTGTTCAAGGTGCCGACGACGGACGCCTTCGTGATCGTGCTGGTGACGGTGGTGACGGTGCTGACCGACCTCGCCACCGCGGTGGTCGTCGGCGTCATCGTCTCGGCCCTGGCCTATGCCTGGGGCAACGCGACCCGCATCCACGCCCGGACCTACCGGACGCCCGAAGGGGCCAAGGTCTACAAGGTCGAGGGCCCGCTGTTCTTCGGCTCGGCAGAGGGGTTCTCCGAGCTCTTTGACGTCGCTGGCGACCCCGGCCTCGTCATCGTGGACTTCGAGGGCAGCCGGGTGGTCGACCAGTCCGCCCTGCAGGCGATCGAAAGCGTCGCGGGCAAGTACGAGACCGCGGGCAAGAAGGTGCAGCTGCGTCACCTCAGCCGGGACTGCCACCGGATGCTGAGCCGTGCCGGACACCTTGTGGTCGATGCGGATGACGACCCGGATTACGGCCTCGCGGTAGACTACGGGGTGCGGACCGGGGTGCTGGGCGGTCACTGACCCTGCGGCGGGCTGGCCTCTTGCCTCGCCCGCCTCTCCCCAGCATATAAGGCCCCAGCCCACGAGGAGAGTGACCCATGCGCGCCCGTATCTACCAGCCCGCCCGCAACGCCATGCAGTCCGGCACCGCCAAGACCCGCCAATGGGTTCTGGAGTACGCCCAGGCCTCGGCCCGCGAGGTCGATCCGCTGATGGGCTGGACCTCCTCCTCCGACACGCAGAGCCAGGTGCGCATGCGCTTCGACAGCAAGGAAGAGGCGCTGGCCTACGCCGAGGACCATGGCATCGAGGCCGTGGTTCAGGAGCCGAAGAAGCGCGCCGCCAACATCCGCCCCGGCGGCTATGGCGAGAATTTCGCGACGGCCCGCCGCGGATCCTGGACCCACTGACCACCGGCAATCCCGTCGCGCAGCGCCCCGTCGCCGCCGGCCTTGGAGTCGCGGTGGAGCGGCGCGGCCGGCGCCTGTGGCCAGGGCGCACCGCCGCCCATCGCCCGCCGCGGCGGCGATTTACCGAAGGCTCTGCGCCGGTTAACTTGATCCGAACCGAACCCCGCTAGAGGGACGGACCGAGGCAGGACCGGCCCCCGCGTGTGGCCCGGGCCCAGAGGCAAGGACGGGCGGATGCGGATCACTTCCATCACGCCGATGAAGAACGAGGGGCCCTTCATCCTCGAATGGGTGGCTTACCACCGGCTCATCGGTATCAACGACATCATGGTGTTCTCGAACGACTGCGAGGACGGATCCGACCTGCTGCTGGACCGGCTGGACGACCTCGGCCACATCCGGCACTACCAGAACCCCACCGCCTTCCTGCCGACCGAGCAGCACCACCTGACGGCGATCCGCTATGCCAACACGTTCACGCGGCTGACCCGGTCCGATTTCATCGTCTCGCTCGACGCCGACGAATTTCTCTGCGTCAACGCGGGCAAGGGACACCTGTTCGACCTGCTGGAGGTCATGCCGGACGAGGTCGACGTCATCTCGCTCAACCAGCTCAACTTCGGATCGAACGGGCAGCGGGCCTACGAGGACGGCCTCCAGATGGACCGCTTCACCGCCTGCCACGTGCCCGGGGTGGACTGGAACGGCAAGGGCCGGGCGGGGGTGAAATCCATTGTCCGGCAGGGTGCCAACTATCGCCGCCTGTCGAACCACTCGCCCAAACCCCGGCCGCGGGGCGAGGCGATGCACTGGGTCAACGCCGGCGGTACCCTCCTGCCCGAGCAGCTGCGGCGGACAGTGGTGAAGTTCCTGCCGCAGGAGCTTGTCAGTTACGAGCACGCGCAGGTGAACCATTACCCCCTGCGCGACATGGACACGTTCATGGCCAAGGCCGCGCGGGGCGATGCCAACCACCCCACCTGCGGCAAGGACCTGCCCTACTTCGAGCGCTACGACACCGGCGACGCGACCGACACGTCGATCCTGCGGCACCGCGAGGCGATGATGGAGATCATCGAGGCTTTCCTGCACGATCCGGACGTCCGCGACCTGCACCGCGCCACCGTCCGGTACCACCGGGACAAGATCGAAATGCTCCGCGCCCACCCCGAATTCGCCCGGCTGCGGGCCGAGGTCGAGGCCAGCCACGCCGCCCGGCACGAGGCGGAGCCGAACCGCAAGATCGCCTGACCCGCACGTCGGACTGGCCCCGCCGGGCCGAGGTTGCTATCTGGGCTGCAAGCGGTCCCTTAGCTCAACTGGATAGAGCAGCTGACTTCTAATCAGCAGGTTGAGGGTTCGAGTCCTTCAGGGATCGCCAGTATCAGGAACGCGTCGTGGCCCGCGCGACAGCAGCCAGGACAGAGCCATGACCGATACCCTCACAACCCTCTTCGGCCTCACGGGAAAGCGCGCTCTGGTGACGGGGTCGTCCCAGGGGATCGGGCGGACCCTGGCCCGGGGACTGGCGGGGGCGGGTGCGGCCGTCGTCCTGAACGGCCGGGACGCCGCGAAGCTGGAGGCGACCCGCGCCGAGCTCGCCGCCGAGATGCCGGAGGCCGAGATCGACGCGCTGCCCTTCGACGTGACCGACCACGCGGCCGTCCGCGCCGCCATCGACGGCTTCGAAGCGGATCGGGGCGCCATCGACATTCTGGTCAACAATGCCGGCATGCAGCACCGCAGCCCGCTGGAGGAGTTTCCGGCAGATGCCTTCGAACGGCTGCTCCAGACCAACGTCGCCTCCTGCTTTCACGCCGGCCAGGCCTGTGCCCGCCACATGATCGGGCGCGGCGCGGGCAAGATCATCAACATCGCGTCGGTCCAGACGGCGCTGGCCCGCACCGGCATTGCCCCCTACACGGCGACCAAGGGCGCGGTCGGCAACCTGACCAAGGGTATGGCGACGGATTGGGCGCGGCACGGGCTGCACTGCAATGCCATCGCGCCGGGCTACTTCGAAACGCCCCTGAACGAAGCACTGGTCTCGGACCCGGAGTTCACCGCCTGGCTGGAGAAGCGCACGCCGGCGGGCCGATGGGGGAAGACCGAGGAACTGGTCGGCGCCTGCATCTTCCTGGCTTCGCCCGCCTCGAGCTTCGTGAACGGCCACGTCCTGTTCGTCGACGGCGCGATCAGCGTCTCGCTTTGACCGCGCGGGCGTGCGGCGGCGGAGCGGCCTTCCCGCGCTCGGGTCACTCCTTCGAATCCCGGCTCGACCGGCATCCGGACGATCCGTGACCCAGCCATGAGGAGACGACCCTTTCAAGGCTCCCTTGCGGCGCGTGCCCGGCCAGTGCGTCCGTCACGAGGGTCAGGGGCCCGGCCATGAGGTCGTCCGCAACGATCAGGAGGGCGCCGTCCCCGAGCCAGCCCTGGGGCGGCGCCGGGTGCAGCGACGCGATGGCGCCGAGACGGCCCAGGGGCGTATCTTGCGGCGCGGCGTCCAGATCGCAGGACACGGCCTTGCCGAGTGCCGCGATCGAGATGCCCGGCAGGTGCGCCGGCCGCTCGGCCTCCTGACGGCTGGAGCGGAGGGTCAGGTTGACGGGACTCTCGGCAAGGGCGCGGAGCGCGTCCGCAACCTCGCAGAGGGTGTCATCGGACACCTCTGCAGTTCCCATCCTCCACAGCCGGGCGTTCTCGACATGAAGAAGGAGCGGCGGCCCATTGGCGCCGGCGATCTCGACCCGCCGCGGCAGGATCGTCGCGCTCAGCCGGTCCAGCAGCGCGCGCAGCCGAAGGTCGGCCGGTCCGGCGTCGATGTGGTTCGCGGCGCCGATGCCCTCCGCGGCGGCGGCGGCGAGATGGCGGCGTTCGGCGGTCATCGAGGCGCTGCGCCGAGGGCGAGCGCGGCCTCATGGACGGCACCCGCGGCCCGGGCCCCCGGCGGCAGGACGAGACAAAGCCCTTCGTCCGGGTGATCCGGCGCCCGGAGGTAGAGGCGCAGCCCCGTCGGCCGGACGATCAGGGCCGCGGCATGCGGCCCCCCTCCCGCCGTCAATGCCTTCGCGGCCTCTGCGCCGAGCGCGTCGTAATGCTCCTGCGGGTGGTCGAGCGCGGCACTGACCCCCAGGACCGTGCCGGTCGACAGGTCCGCCAGCATGGCCACCTCGCACCCCGGGAGGGCCGATCGCAGCCGGCCGAGGTCGGCCAGGCTCATGCCATCGGTGTCGGTCGGCATCGGACCCGGGCGGGCCTGGATCATCGCGCGGCCCC
>JAMWZF010000163.1:0-2364 GCA_024304875.1 Paracoccaceae bacterium | reverse complement strand
CGGCCCCGGCCCTGGCCGCGCCCCGCCGTTCCACGGCCTCAACGATCGCCATCAGTTCCGCGACCACCGCGTCGAAGCCGCAGGCGGCAAGCCGCGCCTCGTCCCCCGCCGCCGACATGGCCTGCGTCAGCGATGCGCCGAGCACGGCACGGAATTGCCCGCCCGCCTCGCGTCGCAGGCGGGCGAGGATGCGCTCGCGGTCCCGCGGCTGGGCGATCTTGTCCATCCGGGTGACGAGCAGCAGGGCGCGCCCGGCAAGGTCGGCCCCGACCTCGTCCCAAAGGGCGGCTTCGGACTGCCGCCAGGCCTGGGCCGCGGGCGTGCACCAGATCACCCCGTCCACATCCGCGAGCATCGCCGCCCAGGTCTCCATCGCAAGGTTGGGGTCCGAGGTGCCCGGCATGTCGATGAGGTCGCAGAACTGCAGCACCTCGGCCTCGAGAGGGACCTTGAGCGCGGTCGCGCCGGCGGGGATCGCCGCCAGCATGTCCTGCGCCGGAAGTTCCGCCTCCATCCCGCCGGGCAGCACCGCGACCGGCGCCCCCGATCCGGCCATGTACCAGATCGGCGGCACCTGCGTGGCGGTGACCTGCACCGGGCTGACCTGCCGGCCGAACAGGACATTGGCCAGCGTGCTCTTGCCCGCGCTGAATTCGCCGAGAAGCGCGATGCGCGGACGGCGGGTCGCGGTGGCGGTCTCTGTCACGTCTGTCCTCTTTCGTCGGTCAGGCCTCGCCCAGCATCAGGGCGCGCTGGGCGCGGGCGAACTCGGACAGGGCGGCGCGCACCTCGGCCTCGTACCGCCCCGCGGCATCGGTGCGCAGAGCATCCATCATAGGAGTTGTTTCTTCGTGAATGAGCGCGGTGAACCTTTCGGCGAAAGCGGCATAGCCCCGGGTCTTGCGCCAGAACCGGTTCCACCACGACCCCTTGAGGTCGAGCGCGATGGTCTGGCCAAGCGCCAGGGGCGGGGGAGCCGGTGGCAGAGGCGGTGCGGTGACGAGGGTGGCGTCCTCGGGCAGGCCGTGGGCGCGGGCGGCGATGCCGTCGAAGGCGCCGGCCAGTTCGGCCATCGTCTCCTGCCCGAGGACCGCGATGCTTTTCTGGTGCACCTTGATGGCCGAGCGCAGGAGCGTCCGCAGGCCGACCGGGTCATAGGACCAGACGACCTCCTCTCCGAACCGGTCGAGGTGATCGAGCAGCGCCGCCGTGGCGCGGCCGAGAAAGGCGCGGCGGGCCCGCTCCACCCGTTCCTCGAAGCCTGCCCGCGCCTCGCCCAGACGCTTGTCGAAGGCGCCGAGCGCGGCCGTCACGGCCCGGTCCAGGGCCGCGGCCTGCGCGCCCGCGCCAGGGCCGGGGGGCAGACGCAGGAGAGGGCCGCTGCCGGACGTCCGTCCCGGTTCGACCATCCGGCCCAGATTGCCCAGCCCGGCGCCGACCTGCTCCGCGATTTCGCGCCCCTGTCCGGTTTCGACGCGGTCGGCCAGGGCGGCGCAGAGCTCCGGCACGCCGGATAGCCGCCAAAGCAGCGCCGCGCCGCTTTCCTGCGCCGGACCGGGCCGGCCGGCGGCGTATCGCAGCAAGGCGGCGGCGCTGTCCGCCCCGATCCCCGCAAGATCGCCGGCCAGCGCATGGGTCGCCCAGTGACCGCTGCCAAAGACGATCTGCACGCCCGCCGGCCCCTCGTGCCGGGCCAGCGTGTCCTCGATGCTGGCCCGGATCTGCCCGGTTGCCGCGGCCGGGTCGTCCAGCTCGTCGATGCGGTTGACGAAGATCACGATGTCCCGGCTTTCGAGGGTCGAGATCAGGCGGATCATGGCGAGATCGACGCTGGAGAGAGCCTGTGTCGCGGACAGCACCACGACGCAGAGGCGGCTGCCCCGGATCGCGCCGATGGTGATCTGCTCGCGCACCATGAAGGTATCGTTCACGCCCGGCGTGTCCCGGATGCAAAGCGGCAGCGGCACTTCGGGCCGGTTTGCCCAAAGGTCGGCAGATCGGGTGATGTCGGCGAAGCGTCCGCGCTGGCGGGAGGTGTCGGTGTCCTCCCAGAAATCGTCGCCGAGGCAGACGTAGCGTTCGATCAGCGCCTCGCCGTAGTCGTCGTAATCGTGCGTCTGGCCCATCAGCATCTCGAAGCGGCGGCCGAGCCGCTGGCGGGACCTCTCGCGCATCTCGGCGAGCTGGGCGCGCACCCGCTCCAGCTCTTCATTGGCGCCGGCGCGGCTGGCCAGTTCGCCCACGCGGCCGCCCCGCTGGATGAGGTTTGACCAGGCCTTCTCGTCGAAGAACTGGAAGGTGGCGCGCTCGGGCCCGGGCCGGACCTCGGGCATCAGGTGGATCGAGGTCACGACGCTCGTCCAG
>JAMWZF010000162.1:3064-6944 GCA_024304875.1 Paracoccaceae bacterium | reverse complement strand
GCTCGGCCCTGTCCGGCGGGCAGCGCCAGCGCATCGCCATCGCCCGCGCGGTGCTGCGGGACACCCCCGTGCTCCTGCTGGACGAGGCGACCAGCGCCCTCGACACCAAGTCCGAGGCCCGGGTGCAGGAGGCGCTGGACAGGCTGGCCGAGGGGCGCACCACGCTGGTCATCGCGCACCGCCTGTCGACGGTGCAGGGCGCGGACAAGATCGTCGTGATGGACCGGGGCCGGGTCGTGGACGAGGGCACCCATGCCGAGCTGCTGGCCCGGGGGGGCCTCTATGCCGACCTGCACGCCATGCAGTTCCGCGCGAGCGGAGGCGGGCCCGCCAAGGACCCCGCCCCGGCCCGTCCGTCCCGCGCTGCCGGGTTCCTCGCCCGGCTGCTCGGGCGAGGCGAGGACATCTAGGGCGACCCCGCCCCGATGGCCGCACCCGGAGCCGATCCCGGGCGTCGTGCACCGCCGGGACATTTCAGACCCGCGGCGCCCCATTCCAAATGCCCGGGCGAAGCCCTAGGTCTTGTCCCATGACCCGCACCCTCATTCGCCTTACCGGCCCCGACGCCCACGACTTCCTCGACGGCCTCGTCACCAACCGGGTGCCCGCGCCCGGCGAGGGGCTGCGCTATGCCGCGCTGCTGACCCCGCAGGGCAAGTTCATCGCCGACTTCCTGCTCATGGCCGAGGAGGACGCCCTTGTCATCGACGTGGACGCCGGCCACGCGCCGCCCCTCGCCCAGCGCCTGTCGCTCTACAAGCTGCGCGCGAAGGTCGAGATCGCCGAGGACCCCCGCGGCGTCACCCTCGGCACCGGCCCCATGCCCGAGGGCTCCCTGGCCGATCCGCGGCACGCGGCCCTGCCATGGCGGCTCTACGGCGAAGGGGGAGGCGGCGAGATCGACGATGCTCTCCGCGTCGCCCATTGCATCCCCCAGACCGGCATCGAGCTGACCCCCGACACCTACATCCTCGAAGCGGGCTTCGAGCGCCTGCACGGCGTCGACTTCCGCAAGGGCTGTTTCGTCGGACAGGAGATCGTCGCGCGGATGAAGCACAAGACCGAACTGCGCAAGGGCCTGGCCACGGTGGAAGTCGACGGCAGTGCCCCCGTCGGGACCGGGATCACGGCGGACGGAAAGGCCGTGGGCACGCTCTATACCCAGGCGGAGGGCCGGGGAATCGCCCACCTGCGCTTCGACCGGGCGACCGGACCGATGCAGGCCGGGGACGCCGCGGTCACATGGAGGGGCTGAGGGACGCGGCCGGTGCTCTTCTCGGCCGCCGCCCCACCGGCGCGCGGCCGCTGCATGGCGGCGATCTGTCCGAGGTGACGCTGCTGACCTTCCAGGCCGGCCCTCCCGTGGTCGCCAAGACCGGGCCGATGGTGGATCGCGAAGGGCGGATGCTGCAGGCGATCCGGGCCGCCGGGGCCCCGGCGCCGGAGGTGCTGGGGGTCCGTGACGGCCTCCTTCTGCTGGAGTTCATCGAACACCGTGCGCCCACCGCCGCGGCGCGGTCCGCCCTTGGCATCGGCCTGAGGCAGCTGCACGGTACGACCGGCGGCAGTTACGGCTGGCCGGAGAACTACGCCTTCGGGCCTGTCGCGATAGAGAGCGCCTTAATCGACGACTGGCCCGCCTTCTGGGCCGAGCGGCGGCTTCTGGCAGGGATCGGCACCCTTCCGGCCGACCTGGCCCGCCGGCTGGAGGCGGTGGCCCCCCGCCTGCCGGACCTGTTGCCCGCGCGTCCCGAACCTGCGCTCCTGCACGGCGACCTCTGGTCCGGGAACGTGATTCTGAGCGGCGACCGGGCGTGGTTCATCGACCCCGCCTGCTCCTACGGCCACGGTGACGTGGACCTCGCCATGCTCGCCCTCTTCGGCCATATCGACCCCGTAACGGCTGACGCCTATGGCCCGCTGGAGCCGGGTTGGGCGGACAGGCGCGCGGCCTACCAGCTTTGGCCCGCGCTGGTGCACCTGCGGCTCTTCGGCCAGGGATACCGCCGGATGGTCGAGGACAGGCTGACCCGGCTCGGTGCCTGACGCCGCCCTCTCCTGGACCGGTCACCGGGTATCCGCCCCGCGCGTCCGCCGGAAACGAAACAGGCCGCCCCCGGGGGAGCGGCCTCCAATCAAGCTGCCGGACAGACCCCGTCAGGCCCGCTCGGAATATTCCATCGTCTCGGTGTTCACCACGATGTCCTCGTCCGGCCCGACGAAGGGGGGAACCATCACGCGCACGCCGTTGTCGAGGACGGCCGGCTTGAAGCTGTTGGCCGCGGTCTGACCCTTCACCACCGGCTCGGTCTCGACGATCTTGCAGACCACCTTCTGCGGCAGGGTCGCGTTCAGCGCCTCGCTCTCGTGGTATTCGATCACTGCAACCATCCCGTCCTGGAGGAAGGGGCGGCGGTCGCCGAGGATCTCGGCGGGCAGTTCGATCTGCTCGTAGGTCTCGGTATCCATGAAGACCAGCATGCCGTCGGTCTCGTAGAGGAACTGCTGATCCTTCTGTTCGAGTCGAACTCTCTCGACCTTGTCGGCGGAGCGAAACCGTTCGTTAAGCTTTGACCCGTTACGAAGGTTGCGAAGTTCCACCTGGGCAAAAGCCCCGCCCTTTCCGGGCTTTACGTGGTCGACTTTCACTGCGGCCCAAAGGCCACCATTGTGCTCCAGCACGTTGCCGGGGCGGATTTCGTTGCCGTTGATCTTGGCCATGGGAGTCCCTGGATCGTTGGGTTTTTGAAAAGATGTCGAGAATGTGGCGAGAGCTTGATCCGTTACCGACGCAGGCTATATCTGGGGCTGAGATACAGGACAAGCCTACCAGATCAGGTTGTCCCGGCAGGTCATGCCATGCGCCTAGTGCATACCTGCTATTCCGAAACAAACACCCCGAATCGTCGGGAAATGGGCATATTCGCCCGCACGCCTGAACCACAAGAGCAAAAACGAAGAAGGACCCTCCATGAGAGATTTTGTCGACGGCACCGCTTTCAACAACGAGCAGGGCAACCGGGCGCGCAAACTTTTTGCTGCCGTGGTGCTTGCCGCGTTGGATGACGCCATTGCCGATGACAAGAAGTACGGCAACGGCCCCGAGCAGATCGCCCGCTGGGCGCGATCGCGGGATGGCCGTGAAGTGCTGACCTGCGCCGGCATCGACCCCAACGAGCGGGTCGTGACCGGTCTGATGGATTTCGTGGCCAAGGGTGTCCGCACCTCCGTCGCGCTGTCGCGCGAAGAGAGCGAACGCCGCCACGCTGCCGAGGAAGCGGCCCGCGCGGCCGCCTGATCCGAGACAATTCAAGACTTGCAAACGCGGCCCCCGGGGCCGCGTTTTTTTGTGCAGAAACGGCGATGGGCGCATGACTCGGGCGATCATGATCCAGGGCGCAGGCTCGAACGTTGGCAAATCGCTCCTGGTGGCAGGGCTGGCCCGCGCGGCCCGTGACCGAGGGTTGTCCGTGGCCCCGTTCAAACCGCAGAACATGTCGAACAACGCCGCGGTGACGGTCGACGGCGGCGAGATCGGCCGCGCCCAGGCGCTTCAGGCCCGCGCCGCCGGCCTGGCCCCGCACACCGACATGAACCCGGTCCTGCTGAAGCCCGAGACGGACACCGGCGCCCAGGTCGTCGTGCAGGGCAAGCGGGTCGGCACGATGCGCGCCGCCGAGTACGGCACCCGCAAGGGCGCGCTGATGCCCCGGGTGATGGAGAGCTTCGCCCGCCTCTCCGCCGCCCATGACCTGGTGCTGGTCGAGGGCGCGGGCAGCCCGGCCGAGGTGAACCTCCGCCGCGGCGACATCGCGAACATGGGCTTCGCCGAGGCCGCCGACCTGCCGGTCGTTCTTGTCGGCGACATCGACCGGGGCGG
>JAMWZF010000162.1:0-3054 GCA_024304875.1 Paracoccaceae bacterium | reverse complement strand
CCCCGGCGGGCCATTCAAGGTGGCGGTGCCGCGGCTGGGCCGCATCGCCAATTTCGACGACCTCGACCCGCTGACCGCCGAGCCGGGCGTGAGTGTCGAGATCGTCGAGCCCGGCCGCCCCCTGCCCGGCGACGCGGGCCTGGTCCTGATCCCGGGTTCGAAGTCGACCATCGCCGACCTCGAGACCTTCCGGGCCGAGGGCTGGGACATCGACCTGATCGCCCACAGACGGCGCGGGGGCCATGTCCTCGGCCTGTGCGGCGGCTACCAGATGCTTGGCCGCAGGGTGGAGGACCCCCAGGGGCTCGAAGGGCCGCCGGGCGGTATCGACGGCCTCGGGCTGCTTGACGTGACCACGGTCATGGCCCCGGAAAAGCGGCTGTCGATCACGGAGGCGACGGACATCGGCAGCGGCGCCCCCGTGACCGGCTACGAGATCCATCTGGGCGCCACCACGGGACCGGACACAGACCGTCCCTGGCTGAGGGTGGACGGACGCCCGGAGGGCGCGCAAAGCGCCGACGGCACCGTGCGCGGCACCTATCTGCACGGGGTGTTCAGCAGCGACGCCTTTCGCCGCGCCTACCTGGAACGGCTGGGCACCGCCTCGACGCTGACCGACTACGAGGCAGGCGTCGATGCGACCCTGGACGCCCTGGCCGCCCACGTGGAGCGGCATCTGGACGTCCCCGCCCTTCTGGCGCTCGCGTCGGGGGTCTAGTCGAAGTCCTGGCTGGAGAGGATGCGGTAGATCTCGCGCCGGACCAGCTTCCGGACGTTGCGGGTGATCCGCTCGCCCAGCGCGCCCTGAAGCTCTTCGCGGACGATCTCGGCCACCATGTCGCGGAGGGTCTCTTCGTCGATCGCCGGATCACCGGACAGGTAGGACGACAGGTCCTCATCCAGGTCGTCGCCAAGATCGTCGGCGCCCTCGGACCCCGGAGTGGGCATATCATCGGCGGGCGCCTCCGCCCTCTCGACGCTCGGCTCGGTCCGGACCGTCCGTTCGGCGAGTCCGGCCAGGTCGATGACCGTGCGGTCGCGGGTTTCGTCCTCGCGCACCTCCGGCGCGTCATCTTCGACGTCCCGGAATCGCGGCGGTCCTGCGAGGTCCTCCCAGTCCACCTGCGGCTCGCGCTCGCTGCCGTCCGGCTCCCAGGTGTCGGAGCCGCCGACTGCCGCTTCAAGCTCGGCAATGGTGGCAAGCAGGCTGGCCCGGTTGGCCGAGGCATCGGACGTATCCCAGTGTATCTCGGTCCCGGGAAGGGGGGCGGCGGGGCTGGAGGCCATGTCGGCCGCCACCGTCTCCTCGGCCGAGGTGCCTGCCGTATCCTCCGGCTCCGTCTCCTCGTCGTACCCGGGTTCCTCGACCTCGAACTCCGCCACGTCGTCTTGCGGGTCCTCGCGCTCAGGCTCGGCCACCCGTAGCGCGGGGGTGAGGACCAGGCGATCGGTGGCGGGCGCCGGAGCCGTGGCATCCGCGGACTTTTCGGGCCGCGATTCGGGCCGGTCGCCTTGCGAGACGAGTCTTCGAATGGATGCGAGAACGTCTTCGATCTCGACGTTTGTCACCGGGTCCGACATTCGGGGTTCCTGCGCATTTGCTGCTTGGGCCTCGGACCGAGCATACCCCGCCCGCGTCCCCGAAACAACAGATTGGAGGGCGCCCGATCAATCTCCGATGGCGCGCAGGACCCGGTCCAGCGCCCGGCCCTGCTCGGACAGGGCGGCCGGAGCATCCTCGACCAGATTGTAATAGGCCGACGGATCGTAGGTCTGCACGCCGAGGCGCAGGTTCTCGGCCGTCAGCAGGCCCATGGCGAAGAGCACCTGGTAGGACGCGAGAATCTCGTCCACCTGGGCCGAGATCAGGTTGGCCCGGGCGTCCAGCAGCTCCTGCTCGGCGTTCAGCACGTCGAGGGTGGTGCGGGCGCCCAGCGTGGCCTCCTCGCGGACGCCGCGAAAGGCGACTTCGGAGGCGCTGACCTGCTGGGCGAAGGCGGTGCTGCTGGCGCGCGAGACGGCCAGAGCGGCGAAGGCGTTGGCGACGTTCTGCTCGATCCCGACGCGGGTGATGTGCAGGCCAGCCCGGGCGGCGTCGCGCTGGGCCATGAACCGGCGGACCTGGGAGGACAGGCGCCCGCCCTGGTAGATCGGGCCCGAGGCGCTGAGACCGATGGAGCCGCTGTCGTTGAAGTCCTCGTCGATGCCGATCTGGGCCTGGAGGTTGACCGTCGGTTCCATCGCCGCCTCGCCCCGGCGGATGTTCAGCTCGGCCGCGGCGACGTTGTGCTGGGCGGCGCGCATGTCGGGGTGGTTGCGCAGGGCGTAGGCCTTGGCCTCGGCAAGGCCATAGGGGATCGAGGCGCCGCCGGGCGGCTGGAGCTGGCCGGGCGCGCGGCCGGTGACGGCGCGGAATTCCTCGGCCGCCTGGGCCAGGCTGCCCTCGGCCGCGGCGAGGAGCGACCGGGCGGAGGCCAGCCGCGCCTCGGCGAGCGACACGTCGGTGCGGGTCACCTCGCCCACCTCGAACCGGTCGCGGGCGGCGCGCAGTTCCTGGGTGATCACCCGGACGTTGTTCTGGCGCAGGTTCAGGAAGGCCGCCTCGCGCCGGACGTTCAGGTAGGCCTGGATCCCGCGCAGCATGACCTGCTGCTCGACCTGGATCAGCTGCTGGCGGGTGGCCAGCACGGTTTCCTTCTGCGCCTCGATCGCCAACCGGCTGGCGCCGGCGTCATAGAGCATGAGCTGCGACGAGATTCCGACGTTCGCGCTGTTCGTGCGGGCGGTGCCGAAATCGGTCTCGGAATATCCGGTGGAGGCCGAGGCGGACCACGATATGACCGGCCGCAGCGCCGACATCGCGCTGGCCACGTCCTCGTCCGCGGCGCGCAGGAGCGCGCGGTTCTGCTCGAGCAGGCCGGAGGTCTGGTAGGCGTCCACCAGGGCGCCGGCCAGGGTATCGGCCCTGGCGGCGGCGGTGGTCATGGCCAGCGCGGCGCCGAGGGCGAGCGTCCGGGCAATTCGGATCATGCGCACGGTTGCGTCCTTGTC
>JAMWZF010000161.1 GCA_024304875.1 Paracoccaceae bacterium | reverse complement strand
GCCGTGCGGCGGGGCAGCGGGCCGGACATGCGTCGCGCCGGTCGACTGGTTAACTGATATGCCAGTTTCTAATTTTCTTAGAAATCCGACGGCGGAGGCCCCGATTTCCTCAATGAAATCAATGGCCGTTTTCGCCGGCTCTAAGAAAATTAGAACCCGCCGGCCAAATGTTAACGCGGCCGGACCGCCGTCGGCTTACTCCGGCACCGCGAAGGTCAGGGCCGCCCAGAGTGTCTCCCAGACCACGTCCCGCTCCGCCGCCAGCTCCTCGGACGGCTCGCGCAGGACGACGGCGTCGACGAGGTAGCTGTGACCGGGCGTGACCGGCAGCATCGCGACGCCCTCGGCATCGGTCCGGTGATAGGTGATCTCCACCGCGCCGTCCGGCGCCTTGTCGAAAAGCTCCACCTGGGTGTCGGCGCGCACCTCGTCGCCATACCAGACCTCGACCGGCATGCCCTCCGACAGGTCGTCGGTGTAGGGGTTGGCGAGCGCCACGATCTCGGTCTCCATCCCCGTCCGGCTGTCGGAGCCCTCGGCATCGCCGACGCCGATCAGGGCCTTCACGAAGCGGGTATAAGCCTCGCCGAATTCGTCCGTCGGCAGGCTTCGCGCCTCGTGCCGGGCCTCGATGTCGCCGAAGTCCTTGTGCTCGGCAAAGCGCAGGAAGGCGTCGTATTCGTCGTAGTTCACGCGGGAGACGGTGGTGACATGGGTCACGACGTTCAGCCCCGCCTCGGGCGCGTCCATCTGCAGGGCGGGGGTGTCGCCGATCCGGCCCTCGACATCCACCGTGCCGCCCGGCGTCGTCACCTCGAAGCTCACAAAGCGTTGAGGCAGGTAGGGAATGTTCACCCCGGCGAACTGCTGGCCGTTGACAAGCCTCCCCTCGAGCCTACCCTCGGCGCCGACCTGGTAGGCGAGCGGTTCGATCCAGAACTCGTGGGCCGACGCGGACCCGGCAAGAAGGCCCGACACAAGGGCGATGGCGACAGTGAGGTTCCGCATGACTAGCTCCCGTTTTTCCGCCGCGAGGGTGATCCTTGCCCGCGCGGTGTCAATGCTGCTCGCGATATGGTGTCTGGCCGGCGCCGCCGCCGCGCACGAGGTGATCCCCGCGATCGCCGACATGGAGCGGCAGGACGACCGGCTGGTCTTCAGCGTCGACGCCAACCTCGAGAGCTTCGTCGCCGGGATCGACCTCGAAGGGCTGGAGGATACCAACGCCGCCCCGGAGGCCGAGCGCTACGACGCCCTGCGCGAGATGGAGCCCGAGGCCTTCGCCGAAGAGGTCCGCGGCGCCTGGACGACCCTGTCGGACCAGATCAGCGTCACCGTCGACGGCGCGCCGCTGCCCCTGACGCTCGACGGCGTCGAGGTGCCGCAGGTCGGCGATACCGAGCTTCTGCGCACCTCCACCCTGACCTTCTCGGCAGACCTGCCCGAGGGCGCGCAGACGGTCGAATTCGCCTGGGACAGCTCCCTCGGCGACATCGTCCTGCGCCAGCAGGGGGTCGAGGCGCCCTACGACGCGCTCCTGCAGGGCGGCGAGGGCACCGGCCCGGTCCAGCTTGCCGGCGGCGACCAGGCCGGCCCGTGGGAGACCTTCTTCGCATACATCCCCGTCGGCATCGACCACATCGTGCCGCTCGGGCTGGACCACATCCTCTTCGTCCTCGGCCTGTTCTTCCTCGCCCAGCGGATGGGCCCGCTGCTCTGGCAGGTGAGCGCCTTCACCCTGGCGCATACCATCACGCTGGCCATCGCCGCGCTCGGCTACGTGTCGATCCCCGGCTCCGTCGTAGAGCCGCTGATCGCGCTTTCCATCGTCTACGTCGCGGTCGAGAACATCTTCTCGACCGGACGGCTGAATCCCTGGCGGCCGGTAGTCGTCTTCTGCTTCGGCCTGCTGCACGGGCTCGGCTTCGCCTCGGTCCTGGCCGAGTTCGGTCTGCCCGACAACGCCTTCATCCCGGCGCTCATCGGCTTCAACATCGGGGTCGAGGTCGGCCAGCTCATGGTCATCGCGGTGGCCTACCTGATCGTGGTCTGGGCGATGCGCAACTCGGCCATCGGCATCTCCAACAAGGTCATGGCGGCCTTCTACCTCGCCGTCGCCGTTGTCGTCGTGCCCGCGCTCTTCGTGCCGGTCGCCGCCCTCGGGGCCGAGATGAGCGCGGCGCTGGCGCCGCTGCTGGTCGCCGCGGCGATCCTGCTCGGCTTCTCCGCCGCCTCCTCGGCGGTGGAAGAGCAGGGCAGCTATGCCCGCATCGTCGCCATGCCCGCCTCGGTCCTGATCGCCATCGTCGGGGCCTACTGGGTGGTGGAGCGGGTGTTCCTCTGACCCCATGACCGAGGCCGCCGTCCCAGCGCCGGGCCAGCGGCTGGCCTGGATCGACCTTGCCCGCACCCTGGCGCTGGTCTGCATGGCGGTGTTCCACTTCACGCTGGACCTCGAGATGTTCGGCTACGTGGCCCGGGGGACGACGACGAGCGGCGGCTGGGCGATCTTCGCCAAGGGGATCGCGGGCACGTTCATCGGACTGGCAGGCTACAGCCTGGTGCTGGCGCACGGGCGGAGCCTGCGCTGGAACAGCTTCCTGCGCAGGCTGGCGATGATCGTGGCGGCAGCGGCGGCGGTGAGCCTGGCGACCTATGTCGTCTTCCCCGCCAATTACATCTATTTCGGCATCCTCCATTCGATCGCCGCCTGCAGCGTCCTCGGCCTTCTTGTCCTGCGGGCGCAGTGGAGCGTGCCCCTGCTCGGCGCCGTCGCGGTGCTGGCCCTGGCCGAACTCTACGGCCGCGCCTTCCTCGGCCCGCCCTGGCTGGCCTTCACCGGGCTGACCGCCAACATCCCGCCGACGCTCGACTACGAGCCGCTGATCCCCTGGCTCGCGCCCTTCCTGGCCGGCATGGCGCTGGCCAAGGCGATCCCCCCGGCCACGTTCGAGCCCGCCTGGGGCGGCCGCCGCCTGGCGCAGCGGCTCGGCTGGCCCGGCCGGCACAGCCTCGCGGTCTACCTGGTCCACCAGCCGGTCCTCTTCTCCGCGGTCTGGGCCTATACGCAGCTGACGGGGTAGGGGACGGGCGTCGATCTCCGGCCCCTCTTTCCCCTCTTTTCGCTCCAAATACCTCGGGGGTGTGGGGGCAGCGCCCCCGCTCCGACATATGCGCCCAAAGCCACCGCCCGAGGCGACGCGCCGGCAAGGCGGGTCTTGACCCACCCGCCGCCCCGGTGTAGGCGCGCGGCACGAAATCCACAGGCACGGGCGGGCGCCCGGGGGAGACATCCCCGGTCCGTCCACCGGTTGTGCCGGACAGATGTCCGGGATGATCCCGTGCCGAGGCATGAAACCGGAAAGGAATAGTGCAGATGGCTCTGCCTGAATTCACTCTGCGCCAGCTTCTCGAAGCGGGCGTTCACTTCGGCCACCAGACCCAGCGCTGGAACCCCCGCATGGGCGAGTTCATCTACGGCGCGCGCAACGGCATCCACATCATGGACCTCACCCAGACGGTCCCGATGCTGGACCAGGCGCTGCAGGTGATCCGCGACACCGTCGCCAAGAACGGCCGCATCCTCTTCGTCGGCACCAAGCGGCAGGCCCAGGTGCCGATCCGCGACGCCGCCGAACGCTGCGCCCAGTACTACATGAACCACCGCTGGCTCGGCGGCACGCTGACCAACTGGCAGACCGTGTCCCAGTCGATCAACCGCCTGCGCGCCATCGACGAGGCGGCCGAGCAGGGCTTCGAGGGCCTCACCAAGAAAGAGCGCCTCGGCATGGAGCGCGAGCAGGCCAAGCTTCAGGCCTCCCTCGGCGGGATCCGCGAGATGGGCGGCGTGCCGGACCTTCTGTTCGTCATCGACGTGAACAAGGAAGACCTGGCCATCGCCGAAGCCAAGAAGCTTGGCATCCCGGTCGTGGCCGTGGTCGACACCAACTGCTCGCCCGACGGCGTGGACTACATCATCCCCGGCAACGATGACGCGGCCCGCGCGATCGCGCTCTACTGCGACCTCGTCAGCCGCGCCGCGATGGACGGCCTCTCGGCCCAGCTGGGCGCCGCCGGCGTCGACATGGGCGCGATGGAGGCCCTGGCCGAGGAAACCCTCGCCGAGGAAGGCGCCGCCGCCGAAGCGTCCGCCGCCGAGCAGGCGACCGAAGACTCCACCGCCTGATCCGGCCCCGGAGTCACTCCGGGCGGACCTGCGTTATCCGAATGTTACCGGGCGGGCATAGGTCCCGCCCGGGGCCAATTCTCAAGGAGACAAGAACATGGCGATCACCGCGAGCATGGTGAAGGAACTCCGCGACAGCACGGGCGCGGGCATGATGGACGCCAAGAAGGCGCTGACCGAGACGAACGGCGACATGGACGCCGCCGTCGACTGGCTGCGCACCAAGGGCCTGGCCAAGGCCGCCAAGAAATCCGGCCGCACCGCCGCCGAGGGCCTTGTCGCCGTCGCCGTCTCGGGCGGTGAGGGCGTGGCCGTCGAGGTCAACGCCGAGACCGACTTCGTCGCCAAGAACGCCGACTTCCAGAAGATGGTGAAGTCCATCGCCGAGATCGCCATGAGCGCGAACTCGGTCGAGGAGCTGCTGGCCACCGATCTCGGCGGCAAGACCGTTCAGGACACCGTCACCGACAAGATCGCCACCATCGGCGAGAACATGGCCGTCCGCCGGATGGCCAAGCTGTCGGGCGGCGAGGTCGTGTCCTACGTCCACAACGCCGCCACCGACGGCATGGGCAAGATCGGCGTGTTGGTCGCGCTGACCGGGGGCGACGCCGCCTTCGGCAAGCAGGTGGCCATGCACATCGCCGCCGTGAACCCCGCCGCGCTGTCCGAGGCCGAGATGGACGCCGAGGCGATCGAGAAGGAAAAGCAGGTCCAGATGGACATCGCCCGCGAGAGCGGCAAGCCCGAAGAGGTCATCGAGAAGATGATCGTCGGGCGGATGAAGAAGTTCGTCGCGGAATCCACCCTGCTGAACCAGTCCTTCGTGGTGAACCCCGACATCACCGTCGGCCAGGCCGCCAAAGAGGCCGGCGCCGAGATCACCGGCTTCGTCCGCCTCGAGGTCGGTGAAGGCATCGCGGTCGAGAAGGAAGACTTTGCCGCCGAGGTCGCCAAGGCCGCCTCCGGCGCCTGAACTTCGACGCGCAAGTCCTTGTCTAAAAACGGAAACGCCGCCTCATCGGGGCGGCGTTTCGCGTTTCAGGGGCGGCACCGCGGTGGGAGAACCGCGATGCCGCTGGGCCACCCCGCGCCGACCCCCGCAAGGCGGGGTGGGACATCGACACGGGGCAGGGTGCCAGCCTCGGGACGGGGGAGTATTCCCACCCCGAGACTGGCGTCCGGCAAACAGACCGGCGGATGGATTTCCCTTCAATATCAGGGGCCTCTCACCCGTTGTTCCCTGGCCTTAGGCCACCACTCACGGAACATGGATACCCTGACATGACCATGGGTCATCGCAAAGTCGGGGAATCCTGACCTCCTGGTCAAAAATGTCCCGGTCCGGGCCGGCGGCGACCTTAGATTGCGCCGTCGGGTTCGAGCACGAACATCTGGTTGTAGAAGGCGGCCTTGAGCACAGCCTGGGCGGTGGTTTCCACGTCCAGCGCCTCGCGGGCGAGCCGGAGGTGCTTTTCCACCGTGGCCGAGGTCAGGCCCAGCAGCAGCGCGATGTCGGCCGTCGTCTTGCCGTCGCCGACCCATTGCAGGACTTCCTTCTGGCGCTTGGTGAGCGTCCGCTGACCCTGGTACGGCAGCGTGAGAAGTTTGAGGTGCAAGACGTTGTTCAGGACGATGATTTCGTTGCCGGCCCGCAGCCAGATCTGCTCCACGTCGTCCTGGGACAGGCCCGGTCTGGCGGTCAGCGCGATGGCGCCCTTGGTCCGGGCCGACACCGACCGGAACGAGATCGTATAGCCGGCGGTGACGCCCATGGAGCGGTTGAACTCGGCCACGCGCTCCTCGGCCGCGGTCAGGTTGCCCGGCGTCGCCATCCAGCGCCAGGAGCAGGCGCCATTGTTCTCGAGCGCCCAGCGGAGCATGGGGGCATGGAAATAGAGGCCTTCGTCGATGAAGACCTTCATGTAGTCGGGGCTCTGGTTGGTGAGGACGACCCAGTCCTGCGGATCGCCGAGAGAGCCGCCGGAGCGGTAGCGGGTGAAGCCGTAGATCAGCCGGTCGAAGCCGTAGTCGGCCATCTTGTCGCTGTGCAGGGACCAGAGCGCCTCGACGGAGGGCGCGTTGGCGACGTCGATAAGATGTTGGACGAGGGCGTCGCTCATGTGGAAGGTCCCGGGTGATTGCTGTCCTTTTGGGTAGTCTCAATTGACCCTAGCGTCAATTTCCATGCGCCATGCGGCGGCGAGCACGGCCAAACCCCTGATCAAACGCTGTTTCCGGCAGCACCTGTATTTACCATAATCCTGATTATACGCTTCAAGGCCCGAGGACACGGCACAAGGCCGGATGGTCCCCCGCCGCTCAGTCGATGACCCGAAGGCCCCCCGGCGTGTTGCACAGCGTCTCGGCCCCCGCCTCGGTGATGAGGATGGGTTCGGTCGTTTCGATGCCGCCGTCGTCCAGCCAGAGTGCGGGCATGAAGTGGAACACCATGCCGGGCTCCAGCACGCTGGTGTCGCCGGCACGGAACGACATCGTCCGCTCGCCCCAGTCGGGCGGATAGCTGAGGCCGATGGAATAGCCGCAGCGGTTGTCCTTCTCGAAGCCGTGCTTGCGCAGCGTCCCGTTGAAGGCCGCCGCCACGTCGGCGCAGGTGGCTCCGGGCCTGGCCACGTCCAGCGCGGCCGCCGTCGCCTCGGTCACCGCGGCATCGGCGCGGCGGTATTTCTCGGGCGGCTTGCCGAGGAAGATCGTCCGCGACTGCGGGCAATGGTAGCGGCGGTGGCAGCCGGCGATCTCGAAGAAGGTCGCCTCCCCCGTCTTGAGGGTCGAATCGTCCCAGGTCAGATGCGGCGCGGTGGCGTCGAGGCCGGACGGCGCCATCGGCACGATCGC
>JAMWZF010000160.1:3237-7057 GCA_024304875.1 Paracoccaceae bacterium | reverse complement strand
GCCCCCCGGACCCCCCGAGGTACTTGAGGCGAAAAGAGGGGGTGGGCCGGTTCGGCGAATCAGTTCGGGCGCGGGAAGACCTTGCCGTCGAAGAGTTTGCGCGCGGTGCGCAGGGTACCGGCGGCGGTGATGGCGCCGGTGCCGTCCCGCTCGATCACGACCTCGGCGGCGCCGGAGGGATGTTCGATGCGGAAGGTGTCGCTGCCCGGCAGGGCGGCGAGGCGGGCGGCGGGGCCGTCGGGCTGGACGCAGGCGGCGGCGACGGAGACAGCGGCGAAGACGCCGATGGAGGCATGGCAGCGGTGGGGGATGAAGCTGCGGGTGGAGATCGTGCCGCCGTTCGAGGGGGCGGAGACGAGGGTCATCTTGGGGACGGATGTGTCGGTGACGTCGCCGAGGCCCATCATCGGGCCGGCCTTGAGCCGGATCGCCTCGATCCGGGCCTTGAGGGCGGTGTCGGCGTCCAGCGTGTCCCGGTCCTCCTGCCCGGTGAGGCGGAAGTCGGCGGCGGCCATGACGACGATGGGCATGCCCATGTCGATCAGGGTGCAGTCCACCCCCTCGATCGTATCAACCGGGTTGCCGGTGGGCAGCATCGCGCCGCCGGTCATCGACCCGGCGAGGCCGGAGAAGGTGAGCGGGATGGCGGCGTGGGTGCCGGGGACGCCGTCGATGCGGGCGTCGCCCTCGTAGCTGACCTTGCCGCCGGGGGTGCTGATCCGCGCGAGCGCCACTTCGCCGGTGTTCACCATGTGGATGCGAACGGGGGTTTCGCCGTCCTGCGCGGCAACCAGACCCCGTTCGATGGCGGCGGGACCGACGCCGGCGAGGATGTTTCCGCAGGCCTGGGCATCCGAGACCAGCGCCTGGTCGACGTAAACCTGAAGGAAGAGGTAGTCGACGTCGGCATCGTCCCGCGTGGGGGGTGAGAGGATCGCGACCTTGGAGGTGAGAGGATCGGCCCCACCGATCCCGTCGATCTGGGTGGGGTCGGGTGAGCCCATGATCCGCAGGAGCAAGGGGTCGATGGCCTCGCGCCCCGTCGGCAGGTCGGAGGCGAGGAAGTAGGCCCCCTTCGACGTCCCGCCCCGCATCCAGAGGCAGGGGATGCCGTCAGACATATGTCAGGCCCTTCTCGGCCAGCCGCCCGCGCATGTCGTAGATGTCGAGGCCCAGTTCACCGGAGGCGAGGCGCTTGCGCTTGTCCTCCTCCGCAGCGAGCCGCTTCTCGGCCCCGGCGAGGGTGTCCATCGCGTCTTGCCGGGGGACAACGCAGACACCGTCGTCGTCGGCCACGATGACGTCGCCGGGGGTCACCAGCGCCCCGGCGCAGACCACTGGGACATTCACCGAGCCGACGGTTTCCTTCACCGTGCCTTGGGCGCTGATGGCGGTTGACCAGACGAGGAAGCCCATCCTGCGCAGGTCCGCCGTGTCGCGCACCCCGGCGTCGATCACCAGCGCCCGGCAGCCGCGGGCCATGGCCGAGGTCGCCAGGAGGTCGCCGAAGTAGCCCATGTCGCAGGGCGCGGTGGGGGCGAGGACCATGATGTCGCCCTCCTGCAGTTGCTCGATGGCGACGTGGATCATCCAGTTGTCCCCCGGCGGGGCCGAGATGGTGACGGCACTGCCGGCGATGCCGGCGTCCTGCTGGATCGGGCGCATGGACGCGCCCATGAGGCCCGTGCGCCCCTGCGCCTCGTGCACCGTGGCGACCCCGGCGGCGCCGAGACGCCGGATGACCTCGGGGTCGGCGCGGGGGATGGTCTGGACGACGACACCCATCTCAGCGCTCCACCGGCGGGGTGCCGTGGGTGTGGAAAGTCTCGATCGTCTTGAGGCCCCAGGCCTGCCCTTTCTTTCGGTCGGCCTCGGTCCAGGCGACGGGCTCCCAGTCGGGGTCGAGCATCAGGCGGGCGGCGGCGTTGGCCAGTTCGATCCGGTTGCCCGCGGGTTCCCAGGCGTAGAGGAAGAACGACCCCTGGATCGCGTGCTTGTGCGGGCCGGTTTCGATGTGGACGCCGTTCTCGAGGTAGATGTCGGCGGCGCGCAGGATGTCCTCGCGGGTGTCGGTGGCGTAGGTGACGTGGTGCAGCCGGCCGTTGCCGCCGCCGCGTTCCTCGGAGCAGACGAGGTCGTAGGTCTTGTTGTTGCAGGTGAACCAGCAGCCGCCGATGCGGCCGTTGTCGAGCTGGATGTACTCCGTCACCCGGATGCCGAGGCAGGTGTCGACGAAGCGTTTGAATTCGCGGACGTCCTCGCCCAGCAGGTTCACGTGGTCGATCCGGCGGGGGCTGATGCCCTGGGCGTGGTAGCGGGACGACAGGTTCTTGAGCGCGGGGGCGTCGTCGGGCGGGGGCGCGTATTTGACCGTGTCCCAGTAGAGCTCGAAGACGTGGCCGAAGGGGTCCTCGAAGCGGAAGGCTTTCCCGTGGCCGAGGTCGCCGTCCACCCAGCCATGGGTTTTGTACTCCGACGCCTCGATGGCCGCGACGCGCCGGTCCAGCGCTTCGGGCGAGGAGCAGCGGTAGGCGATGTGGCCGACCCCTGTCCGGTCGGCCTTGGTCAGCTTCATTGAGTGGAATTCGTAGTCGTCCCAGGCTCTGAGGTAGGCGCTGTCGCCCTCCTGTGCCGAGAGTTTCAACCCGTAGACGCGGGTGAAGAAGTCGAGGCTCTCCTCGAACTTGTCGGTGAAAACCTCGACGTGGCCGAGGTGGGCGAGGTCGAAGGACAGCGGCGTCGGTTGGATCGGGTCGGTCATCGGGCCTCTCACAGTTCGTCGACGGTACGGGGGAAGATGCTCTGGAACCCTTCCGCGTACTGGCAATCGCGCCCGCCGGACTGGCCGCCGGAGTTGCGCTTGAAATGGTTGGCGCGCTGCTGGGCGACGCGGGTGTAGTAGTCCCAGAGGTGGACCTGACCGTTCATGCACTCCATCGCGGCGCGCTTCTTCTCCCAGACGGGCGTGATGTCGAGGAAGGTGTCCGGCTTCCACCCCATCTGCTCGGTCTGGTGCGGCTCGAAGAGGTAGAGCTGCGGGGCGCCGAGGACCTTTTCACCGGGATTGTGCCCCCAGGCCTGGGCGATCATCCGACATTCGAGCGTGACCTGGGTCATGTACATGTGGTCGGTGTTGTAGGGGTCGTATTGGCTGTGGGACATCATCCAGGCTGGCTGCACCTCGCGGATGAGGGCGACCAGCTTGTCCTTGTCTTCGCGGTTCAGCTCGAGCGGGTAGTCCCCGAGGTCAAAGCATTCCAGCCGGTGAACGCCAAGGGCCTCGGCCGCCGCCTCGGCCTCGCCCCGGCGGATGTCCTTCACCTCCTGAAGCGACTTGCCCTCCTTCCAGAGCCGGGCGCTCTCGCCCCGCTCGCCGAAGGACAGGCAGGCAACCGTCACCTCGTAGCCAAGCTCCGCATGCAGTGCGATCGCGCCGCCCGCGCGCCAGACGAAATCGGCCGCATGGGCCGAGATCACCAGCGCCGTCTTGCCACCGGCCATGGACAGTCCTCCCTTGTCTCCCGGTGCCGACTGTTCCACGGCGGGGATGCAGGGCGCAAATTCGAAGCCTTCCTCGCTGGATAACCCGGGGCTAGACCGGCTCGGGACAGGGACTTGACGCGGGATCGGGGAAATGGTGGGCAGGCCTATGGAAACAAAGGCGTCGGCAGCCGGCGGTGAAGGAGGCGTCTGCTTCGCCTCAGGCTCGACCCGAGGGGACGGACGCCGCCGATGATTCACCGCAACCTGCGCCATTTCCGAGTCTTGCTCGCCGTGGCCGACCTCGGTACGCCGACACGCGCGGCGGCGCGGATCAACC
>JAMWZF010000160.1:0-3227 GCA_024304875.1 Paracoccaceae bacterium | reverse complement strand
CCCGCCGTGACCCAAGCGCTCCGCCGGCTCGAGGAGGAGGCCGGCGGGCCGCTCTTCACCCGGCACCGGACCGGGTTTCAGCTAACTCCGCGCGGAGAGGCGTTCGCGGCACGCATCCGCCGCGCCATGGCCCGGCTCGACGCGGCGCTGGGAGACGTCAGCCCCCGCCTGACCGTCACGGCGAGCCTCGCCCAGCTGCGCGCCCTCGCTGCCATGTTCGAGATGCAGAACTTCACCCTCGCCGCACGCGCCCTCGGCCTTGCCCAACCGACGGTGCACCGGGCGATCACCGAGCTCGAACGGCAGGCGGGGGTGCGCTTGTTCGAGAGGACGGCCACCGGCATGGCGCCCACCCGCGCCTCCGCCACCCTCGCCCGGGCGGTGCAGCTGGCCTTCGCCGAGATGGACCAGGCCGAGGCGGACTTGGCCGACGTCGACGGGCGAGAGGCCGGGCGGATCGTCATCGGTGCGCTCCCGCTGTCGCGCAGCGTCGTGCTGCCCCGGGCCCTTGCAAGGTTCCGGCAGGACCGGCCGGGACAGCGCATCACCGTCATCGACGGCCCCTATGACGAGATGCTCGCCGGGCTGCGGCGCGGGGCCATCGACATGATCCTCGGCGCCTTGCGCGACCCCCTGCCGGTCCGCGATGTCGAGCAGCAGGTGTTGTTCTCCGATCGACTCGCCATCGTCGCCCGGCCGGGCCATCCGCTTGTCCGGGCCGGCAGGGTGGGGGCCGATGTCCTGCAGGCCCAAGGCTGGGTGGTGCCCGGCGCCGGGACCCCCTCGCGCCAGCAGTTCGACGGATATTTCCTGCGCCGCGGTCTGCCCCTGCCGTCGAGCGTGATCGAATGCGGCTCGATCCTGCTGATGCGAGAACTCCTGCAGCAATCCGACCTCCTCGGTTGCATTTCCGGCCGCCAGTCCGAAGCCGAGATCGCCAACGGCCTGATGGTGCGACTCGCGGCCGAGGTGGACTTTCCCGAACGGCAGATCGGCCTCGCGCTGCGGCGCGACTGGGAGCCGACCCGGTCGCAGTCGCTTCTGTTGACGCGGCTGCGCGAGGCGGCGGAGGAGATCGGACCGGCTGTCTGATACCGGTCCGGTCGGTCGACTTGTCGAAAAATTCTTGCTGGCAAGTTGCCGGGGCCCGGTGGAACGACCGTGCATCTTAAGCAGCCGGCAAGGATTGGGCCTTAGGTGAACGTCACATTCCGCGCTGTGCGACAGCGCCCTTCATCGGAGACCGATCATGAAAAAAAGGCTCATCGCTCTCGCGCTCGCCGCACTCCCGGCGACCGGCTTCGCCAACGAATTTGCCCCAGCAATGGAAAGCTACCTCGACCGGAACGTCATGCCATGGGCCACCAACCCGGTCCTGCTGGATGCCCTGCGCGCCCAGAACGCCGCCAATGCCGCGGTCGACCAGGCCCGGATCGACGAACTGGATGCCGCCTGGCAGGGCGAGATCGGGACCGGCGCGACGCCGACCATCGACCCGATCCTGTCCAACGCGGCCGCCGACTTCCTGCGCCAGCAGGTAGAGGCATCGGGGGGAGCGATGACCGAAGTGATCCTCATGGACAGCCACGGCCTGAACGTCGCGGTGTCCCACGTCACCTCGGACATGTGGCAGGGCGACGAGGAGAAGTTCACGCAGACCTACGCGGCCGGACCCGACGGTCGCCATTTCGGCGAGATCGAGAAGGACGAATCGACGGGGCGCTACCAGAGCCAGATCTCCTTCACCGTGGTCGACCCCGACAGCGGGGAGCCGCTAGGCGCCATGACCGTCGCCGTCGACGCCGAATCGCTGCTCTGACGCAGATCGTACAGGGACGTGTGAGAGGAGGTTCGCATGAAGATATTCAGGTCGATCGGCGGTGTCGTCCGCGCGTCTCTGTTCGCCAAGCTGGCAATCGTGCTGGCCGTGTGCCTTGCCGTGCTGATGCAGGCGGTGATCCTTCTCAGTGCGCGGGTCACGACCCAGGCGATCTGGGATACGCTTCACGCCTTCGCGGCGGCGACCAGCGCCGACTTCGCCCGCAAGGCAGCGGAGCCGGTGCGGTTCGGCGATACCGAAGAGGTGGCACGTCTGGCCACCGATTTCCTCGAGCTGACCGGCGGACAGGGCGAGGCGATCCTCGTGCTTGGTGCGGATGGCGCGGAGCTGGCCGCTATGGGCAGCTTCGAGGACGTGTCTCGCCTCGCCCTTGGCGGTTTCGTCATGGGAACCGATGCCGGATCGACCCGGACCTTCGATGACATGCATTTCCTTCAGATGGTCCCGATCATCGCCGGAGAGGAGAGCGCCCTGGTCGGACGGGTCGGCCTGGTCTGGACGGCCGAGGCGGTGCTGGCCCAGGTGCGGTCCCAGAGAATGATCATCCAGGGTGTGGCGATTGGCATCTTCGCGGCCATTCTCTTGGGCATGGCCGTCCTGATCCGACACATGATAACCCGTCCGCTTGGCCAGATCGGTGATGCGCTGCGCGAAGTCGTGGGCGGAGACCATGACCGGACAATTCCCGCGGTCGACCGCACCGACGAACTTGGCCGCGTGGCGCGCGATGTGAAGGATACCCAGGATCGCCTGCGCGAAAGCAGGGCGCTACAGATCCAGCGCGAGGCGGAGCAGGTCGAGCGGGAGGCTGCCCGCGAGACGCAGCAGCGCGTCGTCGCGCGGCTACGCACCGCACTCGAGGCCCTGTCGAGAAAGGATCTGACCCACCGGATCGCCGAGTCGTTCGGCGGCGATTACGAAATCCTGCGTAAAAATTTCAACGAAAGCGTCGACGCGCTACATGCCATCGTGTCGGCCGTCGCCCAAGGCGCGTCTTCGGTCGAGCTGAACGCCCGCGAGATCAGCAGCGCCGCCGACAGCCTCGCTCACCGGACCGAAACGCAGGCCGCGACGCTTGAGGAAACGTCTGCGGCGCTCGAGGAGATCACGAAGTCGGTTCAGGAAAGCGCAGAGAATGCGAAGTCCGTGGAAGGCATTGTGGTGGAGGCCCGCAAACAGACCGATGCCAGTGGGGTGGTCGTCCGGAGCGCGGTCGATGCCATGGCCGGCATCAAGTCGAGTTCGGACCAGATCTCAAATATCGTCTCGATGATCGACGACATCGCCTTCCAGACCAACCTGCTCGCGCTCAATGCCGGGGTGGAGGCGGCGCGGGCCGGCGAGGCCGGACGCGGTTTCGCCGTGGTCGCCAACGAAGTGCGCTCGC
>JAMWZF010000016.1:3595-19018 GCA_024304875.1 Paracoccaceae bacterium | reverse complement strand
GCCCCATGCCGGGGGCGCCCCCTCGCGGAGGCCGCCGGGCGGGGCGACAGCGGCCCGGTTCTCACCCTTCTGCTGCAGCGCAATGCCCTCAAGGAGCCCAACCCATGACCGCGATCATCGACCGCCTCGACCGCGCCAGCGGACCCGTCCTCGGCACCCTCGCCCGGCTCGTCTTCGCCGCGACACTCTTGATCTACTTCTGGACGTCGGCGCTGACCAAGCTGGGCGACGGTCTTGCCGGGCTCTGGACCCCGTCGCTGGGCGCCTATGCGCAGATCTTTCCCCGCGCCATGGAGGCGGCGGGCTATGACGTCAGCCAACTGGGGCTGTTCCACTGGGCGGTGGTTGTGGCGGGCACATGGGCCGAGGTCCTGCTGCCCGCGCTGATCCTCGTCGGCCTCGCCACGCGGCTCGCGGCACTGGGGATGATCGGCTTCGTGGCGGTGCAGACGCTGACGGACCTCGTCGGCCACGGGGCGCTGGGCCACCCCGAGACGCTCGGGGCCTGGTTCGACGGGGCGCCGGACGGGCTCATCCTCGACCAGCGGCTGTTTTGGACTTTCCTGCTCCTGGTCCTCGTGATGAAGGGCGCCGGGCCCCTCTCGCTGGACCGGATTGTCAGAAATGCGACCTGGGCTCGTCCGGCCTACCAGCCGCAATAGCAAGCAGACCGCCGAGGCCGACGAAGCCGATCGGGAACATCGTGCCGATGTGGAAGCCGAAGGCGGCGTAGAACAGGGCCGCGGCGATCAGCATCAGGATGCCGCCGACAAGAGCCTGGGATCGCGCCATGGCCGCCCCTGCGATCGCGAGCAGGGGCGCGAGGAAGGAGGCGAGGCGCACGAAACCGGGGCGCTCCAGCAGGCCGAAGACCTCTGCGACCTCCGCGCTGCGGGCGGTCGCCTCGGCATAGCCGTAGCCGACGAGGCCGACGATGATGCCGATGAGGCCGCCAATCAGGCCGAGGGTAAGGGCTGCGTTGCGCATGGGGTGTCTCCCTGTTCCGTCACGGGGCAGATAACCACGAAGGGGCGGTCATCCAAGCCACCGGGCCCGGACATCGGACGTCCAGCCCACGGTCCAGTCGGTGCCGTCGGTGATCACCGGGCGCTTCATCAGGGTCGGATGGGCGGCGAGGAGGGCCTGCGGGTCGCCCGCCTTCTCGGCCTCGGACAGGCGGCGCCAGGTGGCGGAGGCCCGGTTCACCAGCGACTCGCCCAGGGCCGCCCACATGGCCGCCAGGTCTCCGGCCGGAACGCCGTCGGCCCGAACGTCCGTAACCTGCGGTTCGGCACCTGCGGCGCGCAACTCCTTCAGCGCCCGGCGGCAGGTGTCGCAACTCTTGAGTGAAAACATGTGCATGACATGCCGTTTTTCATGCAACGGCCCCGCTGGCCAGTGCAAAAAGCCGCCGTCCGCGCGGCTGTCATTTGATTTTGGCCCACGGCTGTTACCTAATGAGACAAGGCTGAAGACCCGCTTGCCTTGCGGCGCGGGGTCGCTTCACGACCTGACCCCACTGGCCCGCGCGCCGGGCCGCGACGACAAGGAGAGTGCGATGCCCAAGGGCACGGTGAAATGGTTCAACACGACCAAGGGTTACGGTTTCATCGCCCCGGACGACGGCGGCAAGGACGTCTTTGTCCACATCTCGGCCGTCGAGCAGGCCGGGATGACCGGTCTGGCCGATGACCAGAAGGTCGAGTTCGACCTGATCGAGGGCCGCGACGGGCGGCAGATGGCGGGGAACCTGAAGGCGGTGTGAGGCCCCGTGGCCGGGCCTGTGGGGTGCCGCGGGCCCGTTTCCGGATTGGCTGACAGGCGGCGTTGTACATGATACATGCGGCCTTCGGAACCACGCCGGAGTTCTGGATGAACCTTCAGAGCCGCTACGAGCTTGAAGTGGCAAGGGACAGCTTCGACGGAGGGGTCGAGCGGGTGGCCTAGGCCTTCAGAACACCCTCGAACTCCCGCCATTCCCCCTTGGACATGCCCGAGGTCTCCTGCGTGACCTCCTCGCCGTTCACCATGCGCCGGATGCAGTCCAATGCCCCGGCCGACAGGGTCGCGCCGCCGAGGCGGTAGTCCTCGAAGGCCTTGTAGGCGAAGGGAACCCAGTCCTTCACCATCTCGCAGATCAGGTCGGCATAGACCCGGATCTCGTACTGCGCGTGGGCGTCGGCCCGCAGGCGCAGGAAGTGGAACAGGTTGTGCAGGTCCACCTTCCAGTACCACTGGGTGTAGATGTTGGCCGGCAGGTTCATCCGGGCGAGTTCGCGGGCGAGGCCCTGCTGGCCCTCCTGCCCGATCATCTCCTCGTAGTGGTCGTAGGCGCGGGCGGCGTCGCCCTTGAGGTATTCCAGAACGCGCTGCGCCTCCTCCCCGGTCAGCGCCTCGCCCCGGCCCTGGTTGTTCACCGTTGACTGGGCGGCCAGGTCCTGCGCCCGGGGGATGTAGAACTCGCGGTCGAGGATCGAGTAGCGGGCGGAGTATTCGTTCACGTTGGCGGTGCGGTGCCGGATCCACTGGCGGGCGACGAAGACCGGCAGCTTCACGTGCAGCTTGACCTCGCACATCTCGAAGGGGGTCGAGTGCCAGTGGCGCATGAGGTACCGGATCAGCCCCTCGTCGTTGGAGACCGCCTTGGTGCCGCGTCCGTAGGACACGCGGGCCGCCTGGCAGATGGCCGCATCGTCGCCCATGTAGTCGACGACCCGCACGAAGCCGTGGTCGAGTACGGGATGCGCGGTGTAGAGCCGCGCCTCCATCCCGGGGCTGACGGCGCGCAGGGTCGGTTGCGGGTTGGAGCGCAGCTCGGCGATCTCGGCGTCCTGGTCGGCGGTCAGCGGCATGGAAATCCCTCGAGCATGTGGCAGGTCTGAGTCGGAGGCCACTATATCTGGAGGGGGCGCGCGCGGGAACATCCATATCGGGTGGGTGCCGTACCGGAGTTGTCCACAAGGAATTTGGCCACACTCCCCGTCCATCGATTGCGCAGGCGTTGACTTCGCCGGTGCCTGCGCCTGAAGGTCCGCCTTGGGCAGTTAACGAGACGAGGGCCGGCCATGAACCGCGCACTGATCCTGATGGCACTTCTTGGAGTCCTCGCCGGATGCGGCGACGGCAACCCCTTCACCGAGGATGAGACCCCTACCGAGCCCGGCGACGGCGATGGCGATGGCGACGGGGATGGTGGCAGCGGTCTGAACATAGGCGGCGTCGACCTGCCGCCCGGCACCGGCACGCCGACCCGCAACGCGCGCATCTTCCGCTACGAGGAGCGGAACGACAACGGCGGCGGATATGCCGAGGACTTCGAATACGACAGCGACACCGATACGTTCTACGTCGACAACCTCGCCTTCGACGGCGAGAACACCTATTCGCGGGGTACCGCCGTCCGGTCGCTCGGTGCGAACAACAGCTATGCTGTCTATGAAGCTGAAGAGGTGTTCGACGACTTCCTGACCGGGAACCCGATCAATCAGATCGTCCCCTATCGCGCGATCGTCGGCATCAGCCGCAACGACTCGGACAACACCGTTGTCGGCCCGCGCACCTCGTTCGCGATCGTCCGGACAGGAGGATATGTCGACTATGGCTTTGGCGGCTTCGTCTACCAGCGTGAGGGCAGCGTCGTCATGCCGACCACGGGTCAGGCACAGTTCACCGGCGATTACGCGGGGATGCGGGTATTCGACGGTCGCGGCGGGCTGGAGTACACCGAGGGCGACATGCGAATGGAGATCGATTTCGAAGACCCGAACCAGAATTTCGGCGTCAAGGGCATCGTCACCAATCGGATTGCCTTCGAGGCCAACGGTGATCCCATCAGCGTCGGCACTCTCCCAGGTCAACTTCCCCTGCCCGACATCCGGTTCGTGCTTGACGGTGACGGCAACTTGAACGCCAACGGCGAAGCCGCAGGAGGTGTGGTCAGCGAGTATTTTGACCCCGAGATCGAGCAAGACGTGGACTACGAGGAGGGCACGTACTACGCCATTCTCGCCGGTGACACGACCCAGCCCAACGGCGGCGAAGTCGTGGGGATCATCGTCATGGAATCGATTGACCCGCGCTTCGAAAACGTGACGGCGCAGGAGACCGGCGGCTTCATTCTCTACCGGATGGAAAACTAGGGATGGGTTTGAGAGCGTGAGACGTCTGGTTAACTGGTCTGTCGTTCTTGTCTGTACCGTCTGGCCCGCCGTCTCGGTCGCGCAGGAGCGCATCGAGGTGTCGGCGGAGCGGTTGCGCGCGGCCGCCTACGACGTCCTGACGTCGGGAAATCCGGCCCGGGCCCGCGTCATGGCCGAGGCCCTGCTCGACCGCGACCCGGAAGATCCCCTGGCGCTTCGGATCGGGCTCGAGGCTGCCATGCAGATGGACGACAACGCCGCGGCGGCGGACTACGGTCGCCGGCTGTGGCGGCTGGCCGAGACCGACGCCGACCGGGCCGCCGTCGCCCGGCTGACCGCCCTCGCCCTTGCCCGGGACGAACGTTACGCGGCCGCGCAGATCTGGCTGCGCCGGGCGGCCCAGAACGCCACGACCGACGAGGTCAGCGCCGAGATCGCCCGCAACTACGCGCAGGTCAGGCGGGCCAATCCTGTGCAGCTCGACTTCGGGCTGTCGCTGGCGCCGTCGAACAACGTGAACGGCGGCTCCTCGGCCGATACGGTGCTTCTGTTCGGCTTTCTCGAACTGGACCTCAGCGAGGACGCCAAGGCCCTGTCGGGCTGGGACTACGCGGCCAACGCGAGCCTGTCGTGGCGGATCGCGGAAGGCGAGCGGTCCCTCACCCGGCTGGCCTTCGGGGTCGACGTCGACGGATACATCCTGTCGGACGAGAGCGCCGAGCGGGCGCCGGACCACGATCCGGGCGACTGGCTGCTCACCGCGGTGGACCTCACGCTGGACCACCGCTGGGTGTCGGGACCCGAGGAGGCCCGTGGCCTCTCGGGCGTTCAGGCCCAGGTATCGGCCAGCGCCCTCGGCGGCGAGGATTACGCCCGGGCCCGGTCCCTGTCCTACTGGCACACGGCGCCCCTTGGCGAGGACGACAGTCTGCGGATCCGGTTGACGGCCGGGCAGACGGAGTACCGGCGCATCGACACGATCGCGGACCGGGCCTCCGCCGAAGTTCAATGGAACCACGTCTGGGAGCAGGGGATCACCGGCGTCTCCGTCGGCTATGGCGAGGCCTGGTCCGAACGGGACGACTACAGCTACGAGAGCACGCAGCTCGGCGTCTATCACGACTTCGGCAGCCTGACCGAGGGGCTGTCCCTGTCGATGAGCCTGACCCACGAGGACCGGACCTACCGGACCGGGCGCGAGGACAGCACCATCGCCTTCGGGGCCACGGCCCGGCTCGATACGGTCGAATTCTACGGCTTCGTGCCCAAGCTCTCTCTGACCGCGCGGCAGACCGAGTCCAGCTTCGACCGCTACGACATCGACACGATCACCACCGGCTTCAGCTTCGACAGCGCGCTCTGAGGGGCTGGCCTTCCGCTGCTCAGGCACTAGGCTCCGCTCCGAACCACACTCAAGGAGCACGCGATGAGCCTCAAGTACCTCCACACAATGGTCCGGGTGAAAGACCTGGACGCGACGATTCGGTTCTTCGAGCTCCTCGGCATGACCGAGATCCGGCGGAACGAAAGCGAGGGCGGCCGCTTCACCCTCGTCTTCATGGCCGCGCCGGGGGACGAGGACTGCCCGGTCGAGCTGACCTACAACTGGGACGGCGACGAGGGCCTGCCGTCGGACAGCCGCCATTTCGGCCACCTCGCCTACCGCTGCGACAACATCTACGAGCTGTGCCAGCACCTGATGGACAACGGCGTGACGATCAACCGGCCGCCGCGGGACGGGCACATGGCCTTCGTCCGCTCGCCCGACAACGTCTCGATCGAGCTTCTGCAGGCCGGCGACGCGCTGCCCAAGCAGGAGCCCTGGGCCAGCATGGAGAACACCGGTCATTGGTGAGGCTCGCCGCCCTCCTGGCGCTGATTGCCGGGCCGGCGGCGGCCATCGACTGCCGGTTGGCCCTGCTGCTGGCGCTGGACGTCTCCTCCTCGGTCGATGCCGAGGAGGACGCCTTGCAGCGGCAGGGGGTGGCCGCGGCCCTTGTCGCGCCTGAAGTGGAGGCAGCCTTCCTGCAAGGCGACCTGCCGGTGGCGCTCGCCGCCTTCGAATGGTCCGGCCGCTACAACCAGGCGCTTCTGGTGGACTGGACGCTGATCCGCTCCGGCACCGACCTGGCGGCGGCGTCCCGGGCCATATCGGTGTCGGAGCGTTCCCAGACGGACTTTCCCACCGCGATGGGCTATGCCCTCGGCTACGGCGCCGGCCTTCTGGCGGACGGCCCGGAGTGCCTGTTTCGCACCATCGACGTCAGCGGCGATGGCGTGAACAACGAGGGCTTCGGCCCGCAAATCGCCTACAGGCACTTCGAGTTCGGCGGCGTGACGGTGAACGGCCTTGTCATCAACGCGGCCGATTTCGAGGGCTCGATCGGGCTGATCGACTTCTTCCGGACCGAGGTGATCCGCGGACCGGGTGCCTTCATCGAGATCGCGACGGGCTTCGGGGACTTCGAGGCGGCGATGCGGCGCAAGCTGGTGCGCGAGGTCTCGGCCCTGTCGATCGGGATGCTGCGGCCGTGATCCGGATGATCTGCGCATGGCTGGCCCTTGCGGCGCCCGCGGCGGCGGAGTGCCGGCAGGCCCTCGCTCTCGGCCTCGACGTGTCGGGGTCGGTGGACGCCGCGGAGTACCGGATGCAGCTGGACGGCCTGGCGGGTGCCCTGTCCGGGCCCGAGGTGCGGGCGGCCCTCCTCGACCCGGGGCTGCCGCCGGTCTCGGTCGCCGTCTTCGAGTGGTCGGGCGGATCGGCCCAGCGGCTGGTGGTCGACTGGACGGTGATCGACACCGACGCGGCGCTGGAGCGCGTGGCGGCGCGGCTGGCGGGGACGACCCGGGCTCTGACCGACACCAAGACCGGGCTCGGCCCGGCCCTGGCCTATGGCGGCGCCCTGCTGGACGGGGCCCGCGCCTGCACATACAGGACGCTGGACATCTCGGGCGACGGAGAGGCCAATCACGGCCCGCGCCCGGACATGGTGACCCTGGCGGAGGACATCACGGTCAACGGCCTGGTCATCCGCGGCGCCGCGGACTCGGTGGAGGTCTATTACCGGTCGATGGTCATCCGGGGCCCCGGCGCCTTTGTCGAGGTCGCCGAGGGCTTCGCGGATTACGAGGCGGCGATGACCCGCAAGCTGATCCGCGAGCTGCAGGCCCTGCCCATGACAGAGCGGGCGCCCTGGACGGCGACGCCCCGCCGCGCCCGCGCCTTGCGCTGAGCGTCAGTAGATGTAGCGGATCTGGTCGCTCCAGTACCGCTCGACCCGGCGGAGGGAATTGGTGATCTCGGTGATCCCGGCCAGGGACAGGACCTCGCGCGCCTGAAGCCCCTCGGCATGGCTCTCGAACAGTCGGGTGACGATGTCGTGGATCTCTCGCCCCTTGGGGGTCAGCCGGACGCGGACCGACCGGCGGTCGATCTCGCACCGCTGGTGGTGCATGAAGCCGAGATCGACCAGCTTCTTGAGGTTGTAGCTGACGTTGGAGCCCTGGTAGTAGCCGCGGGATTTCAGCTCCCCGGCGGTGACCTCGTTGTCGCCCACGTTGAACAGCAGAAGGGCCTGGACGGCGTTGATCTCGAGCACGCCGACCCGTTCGAATTCGTCCTTGATGACGTCGAGCAGAAGGCGGTGGAGTCGTTCCACGAGGGTCAGCGCCTCGAGGTAGGAGGACATGAAGCCGCCTTCCCCGAGCTTGCCCCGGCTGTTTGCGATGGACGAATGCAGGCTCATCGGACCCTCTCGAGATTGCGCGGTCCGAACCTCTTTGCGGGAAATTTCCGAAAAAAGCGTTAAGTCGTCCGCGCCTGCGCGGCTCCCTCGGCCGCGGCGCGGATCTTCGGCAGGAGCGGATCGTAGAGAGCCGGCGCGGCGGCGGAGCCGATGACCCAGGTCAGCAGGTCCTGGTCGCTTTCGTCCAGCAGCCGCTCGTAGAGGTCGAGCTCCCCCGGCCCAAGGTCCTGCAACCCGTCGTGGGCGAAGGCGGTCAGGACGATGTCCATTTCCTTGATCCCCCGCCGGATCGACCGCATGTGCAGGCGCTTCAGGCGGGTTTCCGGCGTCTCGGTCATTCGCTCGCCCGGGCGATGGCGTCGCGCAGGCGCTTTTCCAGGCCGCCGAGGCGGTCCGACAGGCGGCGGCTTTCGGTGCGGATCACCCGAAGCTCGGCCAGGACGGCGGTCATGTCCTTGGGCAGTTCGGACTCCTCGGTCGGCGGCGCGACGTCGTCGCCTTCGCCGGTCAGCAGCCAGCGCAGGCTGACGCCGAGAATGCCGCAGAGGGTGGCGAGCCGGTTCGCCCGCGGCTCGGCGATGTCGTCCTCCCAGTTGCGCATGGTGCTGGTCTTGACGCCGACCTTCCGGGCCAGGTCCTTCTGGCTCATCCCGGCGTTTTCCCGCGCGGCGGCCAGCCGGTCGCCGAAGGTGGCGTTCTGTTCGGAGTACCAGTTCTCTTGCGTGTCCATCTCGTCCTCGCCATGAAGGGGCCGGCCCCCGTATCCCACGGGCAGGGCCCGATTGCCACCGGAAGGCCGACCATGGGACTGATATCCGCGACATTGGCAGGGGTGAAACCCTCGGCCACGGTGACGATTTCGAATCGCGCCGCGGCGATGAAGGCGGCAGGCGAGGACGTGATCGGCCTCGGCGCCGGGGAGCCCGACTTCGACACGCCGGCCCATATCCGTGCGGCGGGGATCGCGGCGATCGAGGAAGGCAGGACCCGCTACACGGCCGTCGACGGCATCACCGAGCTGAAGCAGGCGATCTGCCGCAAGTTCGAGCGGGACAACGGGCTGGTCTACACGCCCTCGCAGATCTCGGTCTCCTCTGGGGGCAAGCAGGTGCTCTACAACGCGCTGATGGCGACCCTCGACCCCGGCGACGAGGTCGTCATCCCGGCCCCCTACTGGGTCTCCTACCCCGACATGGTTCGCCTCGCGGGCGGCACGCCGGTGATCGTCGAGGGCGGGCTCGAGACCGGCTTTCGCATCACGCCCGAGGCGCTGGAGGCGGCGATCACGCCCCGGACCAAGTGGTTCATCTTCAACTCGCCCTCCAACCCCACGGGCGCGGCCTACGACCGGGCGGCGCTCGCGGCGCTCACCGACGTGCTCATCCGGCACCCCCATGTCTGGGTGATGACCGACGACATGTACGAGCACCTGGTCTACGACGGCTTCGCCTTCTGCACACCGGCCGAGGTCGAGCCGCGGCTGTATGACCGGACCCTCACGGTCAACGGGGTCAGCAAGGCCTACTGCATGACCGGCTGGCGCATCGGTTACGCGGGCGGGCCGGAGGAGCTGATCGGCGCGATGCGCAAGATGCAGAGCCAGAGCACCTCGAACCCCTGCTCGATCTCGCAGTGGGCGGCGGTGGCGGCGCTGGACGGGCCGCACGACTTCATCGCCGCGCACAACGAGGCCTTCGTCCGGCGGCGCGACCTCGCCGTCAGCCGGCTGAACGGGATCGCGGGAGTGGAATGTCCGGTGCCCGAGGGCGCCTTCTACGTCTATCCCTTCATCCGGGGGCTGATCGGAAAGACCTCGCCGGCGGGCACGCTCATCGACACCGACCTCGCCTTCGCCGAGGCCCTGCTGGCCGAGGCGGGCGTGGCGGTGGTCCCCGGCACCGCCTTCGGGCTCGCCCCCGCCTTCCGGGTCAGCTACGCCACCGCGGACGCCACCCTGGCCGAGGCGATGGACCGGATCGCGGGGTTCTGCGCCGCCCTGACCTGAAACGCACAGGCGACCGGCGCATGGGGGCGCCGCTGTACGCTTTCACACGGTTTGATCCCTGCGTTTCAGTGGGTTTGAACCCGGAAGTGAACGACTGAGAACGGCAGTGTCGGGATGGGAAATCAGGACAGGGCGCGGTCCAGCCAGTCTTCGACCAGTGCCGAGAGGTTCGTTTCGTCGGCCCGCGAAATGCCGATGAAGGGTCGGGCGGGAATGTCGCCCCAGGGGGTCACGCCAGAGTAGGCCCGGCCGTCCTTGTTCACACCGGAATAGGCGCCGAAGGCACCCCTTCTGGCACCGTACTGTTGGACAGCCGCCTGCTCCCGACCCGAGCCCCAGATGACCATATTGGCGGAGGCGCTGGCGAAGATTGTCGAGCTCAGCTTGCCGGTCTCGCCGAACAGCGGCCGGGAGCCCCTCTTTCGGGCAAGCGTGGCTGGCGAGTTACGAGCCCATGCGCGACCATCGGGCGAGACGCCTGCCTTGAAGCGCTCTTGCGTCGAGCGAACCGCATACTCGCCGATCTGTTGCATGAGCGCTGTCGGGTCCGTGAGCTGTTCCGCAGCCCGTCCCAACAGGGCCTTGGCTTCGCCCAGGTTCAAGTCTAGCCGCGCCGACATGTGAACACTCCCTTCAAAGGTTCCGTTTCCACCAGGAATACAAAGCGCTCTTCCCCACCCGCCTCTCCGGCGGGAAAGCCGAACGGATCGCGGCGGCGAGGGCGGTGAAGGGCATGTGGTCAACCCGCTCGATGACAAAGGCACGCAGCTCGGGGTCGGTGTCGATCCGCGAAGGCCTGCCGGGGCGGTGAGCGCGGACGTGCTCCGCCGCAACGTCCGTCGGCGTTTCAACCTGGCCTTCAAACCGGTCTTGAAGGACGGATTGAAGGGTCTCGGATGCCCGGTCCAGGGCAGCAGTCGCCTGCCGGGTCTGGGCCACGGCCGCGCTGAGTGCAGACAGCGCATCATCGACCTTCCGCCTGGCAGTCATCGTCTGCCCCCAGGCTTGTACCGCCGGCCTTTGAGCCAGCTCCGCACGGTCACGTCAGTGGTCAGGAGCGTCCGCGCGATGACACCGACGGAAGCGCCTTCCGCGTGCATGACGCCTGCAATCCAGCGCTTCCCGAGGGGGATACGGGTCGGAAGCTTGTCGCGGATCGCACCAAGCTTCAGTGCGCGCTCCCGACCAACCAGCTCGACCACCGGAGACGACGGCCGGGGCCTCTCCGCCACATAGAGCCGCGCACCGCCGAAGGTCATCAGGAACCGTATGGTGTCAGCCCTGCCAAGAACGTCGTAGATTGCCCGCAGCTCCGCAGGCGGCGGCGGGTAGGGGCGGCCCAGGTCTGACAGCTCCATACCCGCCCCTCTCAGTCCATGAGGCGCGCGGCGTCGATCCCGAGCTGTCTGGCGACGTTGTTTGCCAGGTCGTTCACGACCTGGCCTCCGCGAGACGGCGGTGCGCCACGCATGTTGCTCTCCCGCAGGAGGTGGGCGTAGGGCGGCGTCGCGGCCGAGACGAAGGTATCGAAGGCGGCTTCGTTTGCGGTGCAAAGCTCGGTCGCCCAATCCCTCATCGCGGGCGTGATGTACCCGTCCGCAACGGCCTGGCGCACCTTGCCCGCGACGTGCTCCTGGCGCATCTCGGCCTTGTCCGAGGTCCGCTTCTGCATGAGGTCCTGAAGCGCCTCGATGGGAACGTACTTCGCAGGGTCCGGCTTGCCGCCGGACTTGAGGCGTTCTTCCAGGGCGGCGAAGATTTCCTCTTCGTCGGCACCGTCTTCCAGCCCCAGCAGCTTGACCAGGCGAGCGATAAGCGGGGATTGATCCATGGTGGGGTCCTCCTGACTGGCGAGTGCCGTGAGGTGAAGGTTTGGGGTGTGCACGAGCCCGGCGCTCTTGAGCCGCATCACCCGCCGTTTCGTCTTCTCGAAGAGCACCACGGGACTGAGGAAGCGGTACTCGCGATTGCGGATCAGCTCCGCGGCGCGCTCTGTCCAGGACACGCGCCCCCAGATACCATCCCCTCGCAGTTCCAGGTCCTTGATCCAGCCGGCGGCGGGCACCGGGCCGGCGCCGGTTTTCTCGCGATGCTCGCTCTGGTGTTCGTAGTCGATGGGCAGGTCGATTGCGCCCGCCTTGAAGGCTGCCAGGACAACCTCCGGAGCATCGTTCAGGAAGGTCCGCCCATCGCGCCCGCCGATGTTGCCAGCGGGTAGGAGATGCACCCACTCCGGCGGCTTGTTGCCGCTCAGCTCGACGTCGCAGGTGGCCGTGCCCAGGGTCATGACATGGACGAGATGAAGGGCGTGACGATCAGGTCTGCGGTGCCCGACCAGACGTTGGACGCGCCCACGTCGTTCTGCACCGCGTTGACGATTTCGAGCGCTTGTTCTTCCAGCGCAGGCGGCACCACCAGGGTGGTGGGCTTGATGCCCAGGACGCGGCCGCCGTCGGCCCGATACTCCATCATCGCCGCCCGCGCCGCCTTGTAGTTGGCCGTGCTCAGGTCCGCCTTGCTGCCGAAGGCCAACTGCCAGAGCCCGAACCCGGCATTCACGCGCGCATCGACGCCGTAGACGAATTCCTTGTTCATGAAGACGTGAGGATTGTTCGCCTCCACCATGGACACGAAGTCGTAGGGCTGGCGCTCCTGCCAGATCAGGGGCCGCACGGCGCGCGAGGTGTCCAGCAGGAACCAGGACGGCCCTGAGCCGGTCTGCACGTTTGAGACGAGGCTCAAGGAACCGTCGGCCGCCTTCACCGGGTGTTCCGCGTCGAAGTAGTTCTGGCCGTCGTAGCACGCGGTGCTGAAGCCGGCGGCGAGCAGCCCCATAATGAGCTCTTCGGGGTGCTGGCGGGCCAGATAGCCCATCTCCGAGAAGGCCGGTTTGAAGACGCCCAGCTTGTCGTCGAGGATTTCGTTGCGGCCGACGGCCACCGTGCTCTCGAAATCCCGGTTGAGGATCGTGAAGCTGTGAGCTTCGAGCCCGTAGACGTGCCGGGCGCCCACCCACTCGCGGAGCTGGGGGAACTGGCCAAGCCAGCCGTAGGTCTCGTCACGGCCGGTGCTCGACACGGCCATGGCGATCTTGTCCCAGTGCACATCCGCCTGAAGGTAGGCGTCGGTGTACGTGGTCTTGAAGCCCTTGAAGACCAGGTCGAGCGCCTGTTCATTGATCAGCATGTGAGGTGTCCTTCCGGAAGCTCGCACCGGTCTGAGGCGCGAAATCAGGAAGAATGTAGAAAACACCGGATAATGGACGTAATCCGCAACCCTTTGCGGAGTTCGGCGTCCGATGCTGGGGGCTGGGGCTGGCAAAATCTCAGGGCGAGCGGCCCGATTTGGCGACGTCTGGCGCTACCCACCCGAAAAGGACGCCGTTTGAAGGTACCTTTAAGGGGGCAGGAGCGCGATGACGAAGTTTTGGCACCCCGGACCCCCAAAATCAACTAGTCGCGCTGTACGGGCCTCTCAGGGGCTCTCCGAAAAGCGAAGGGCGGCGCGTTGGCGCCGCCCCTGCGTCGTCCGTCCGTCGATCAGCCGACCTGCCGCTGCTTGATCGCCTTCAATGCGGTGATCGCCTTCGGCGCGGCGTCGGCCGTAAGGAAGCGCATCGTGTCGATCCCGAACTTGTTGCGGAGCCAGGTGTTCAGCCCGCCTTCGCCACCTGCGCCGTAGTCGGTCTCGCGCCAGAGCGCCCGGATCAGCTCGATTTGCGCGAAACTGGCCATGCCGGGCCGGTTGCCATAGTTCGGGCCTTCGGCGGTGAGCGGCTTGAAGCCCAGCCACTCCATGAAGCCCATCATCACCTCGAAGCCCGGCCGGTCCAGCTCTCGTGTGCTGGCGCAGCCGGTAAGCTGCACCAGGGCAACCCGGAAGTCTTCGTCGCTGAGCCGCACCTTTGATTTCGCGGTCCAGAGTAGGGCAAGCTGCCGCTTCGAAACCGTCATTTCGTGTCACTCTCTTCAAGCGCCGCAAGGGCAGCCGCCGCTCTCGCAGCACGGCTGATTGCTACCTCGAACCGGCCCAGCTCAGCCGTGCGCTTCTCCACCAGGTGCTCGAAGGCGCAGCCGAAGAGATGCAGGGTTGGGGCAAGGCATTCCGCCTTTGGTCCTTCCTCGGCGTAGTGGGCAACAAGCTCGAACACCCGCTGGGCCCGGTACAGATCGGTGATCACGTCCGTCAGCGCGCCGATGCCTGTTTCCAGATCGTCCTCGGAAACCGTCAGGCTCAGCTTCCTTGCCTCCTGTTTCGATGTTGTGGTCATTGCAGAGGCTCCTTACGGCCGTCGGGGTCATGGAAGAACGCCCCCTTGAAAAGGTCTTCGACCCCGCGCTTGCGTTGCTCGGCCAGCTCGGCATCTGCCTTCAGCGCAAGCAGGAGCTTGCCCAGCTTTTCCCCGTCGTCCTTGGTCAACGTGTCCTTCTCGAAGATCTCCGCCATGAGCACCGCACAGTTCCAGGCAACGGTCGGGAACTCCCCGACCGATGCGACCAACGTGCGCGCCAGCTCGACCTGTGACGACTTGATCGGGATGATGATTTGCAGCTGGCGGTCAGGCATTGGCGCCTCCCTGCGGCGCGAGCCCGAGATAGAGCAACGCAGCCTTCAAGTCGGCCGGAGCGATGCTGTTGTCACCGGCTCGCTTCGCGGCGTGAACGAGGGCGCGTTTCACATCTGCGATCCCGCCGAGCCTCTTTGCGACCGCCACCAGCGCGTCTGTCATGGCGGGGTCGGTCACGCCGTGAGAGGCGGCGAAGGCGACCACATCTCCTTTCGGAACCGACCGGATCACGACCGGCCGGACCATGCGGCGCCGGAGCTGGGGAACCGAACTGATCGTCTTGTCGAGCGCGAGGTCACCGCAGAAGACCACCGAGAAGCAGCCCTCTTCGGCCATTGCCCCGACCCATTCGAAGGCGTCGAAGTTGGCGCCGCCGCGCGGGTTGAACGTCGCCAGGTATTGGGCCTCGTCAAGGATAACGACGCGATCCGGTCCAATCGCTTCCGCTATCCGCTGGCGATCCTCGCGCAGCCGTCGGCTGTTGGGGACGCCCATCTCAAGGCGCTCCATGAAGGCCGATGCCAGGTCCCAGATGCGCCCTTCGCCCGCGACGATGTTCAGCAGGATCGTCTCGGGGTTGTTCTGCGTGTAGCGCAGGATCGTCTCCGACTTCCCGATCCCCGGAATGCCTGCGACCATCGTCAGGGTTCCGGGCTCTTCGGCTACGAGCTGAACAGACCGAAGGATATCGGCCGCGGTGTCTGTCATCACCAGGCCGGTGGGCGGCTGGCCTGACCTGGGCTTGATAAGGTGCAGATGTTCTGCCATTGCTTGCTCTCCTGCGATGCGGGCTCACGCCCGCGTTTCAAGGCCAGTGACGGGGTCCATCACGTCACTGGCCACCTAAGACCCGCCACGGGTCGAACCCGGTAGCGCGGTCAAAATCTTCAATAGCTTTCGATAGTTCTTCTTCGTCGGCGGCGGCGCGTGCGCGCTCGCGCAGAGGCGTCCCGAAGCGGCCACCGA
>JAMWZF010000016.1:0-3585 GCA_024304875.1 Paracoccaceae bacterium | reverse complement strand
GTCGGCGGTGGCGTCGTGTCCTCGCGGGCGACCGCGTCCAGAGAGGCGAGGGCTCGCGCGTAGGACGCATCGTCCATGTAGTCGTTCGCGACCTCTGCCGCTCGCGCGGCGTCTCGCGCGGCCTTGCGGTTGCGCGCTGCGTCCCGGATGCCGTCTGCGCTGCCGTAGGCGCCGCGCCGGACAGGTTCGATGCCCCGGCAGATCAGATTGCCCTTGTCGTCGTAGGCCACGGCCGGAGCCTCGAAGTCGTCGGGGTCTCGGCCGAGCAGGATCTGCCGCCCGGTGCCGTGAAAGCGCAGTAGCGCCGCCTGCGTCTCAGGTCCGCCGTAGGTCCAGCCATTGGCCGCGACCCGGCCGACGCGGTCAACCGAGACGGGTTTCCAGATCAGACCCGCGTAGTAGAGCTGATCGGTCGTTGGGCGCCGAACCGGACGGCCGAGCGTTTCGCGCTCGATCAGCATGTCGCGCAGCATTGCCTCATAGGATCGGCCGCGCGCGCCTTGGCTGCGCCGCCCCGTCTCGCGATTGTGCCGGCCGACTTCGCGGGCCAGCACGTCCTTTGCCGTGGCCACCGGAACCGGGACGATCTTGGCCGAGGGACTGGCGCCTGGCGCGTGGCCCGCATGGGCGTCCTTGAACTCCGGTCCGTCGTCGATGGACCGCGAGCATGTCGCGAAAATCCGCTCCGCGATCTTGGCTTGCGCGTTGGCGGGCATCGCGAAGCGAAGACGGATGCCCATGATTTGACAGATGCCCATGGGTTGCAGACCTTTGGGCGCCCCGTTCCGAAACCGGTGCGGATTGCCACCGGCCACCAGGTGCCCCGCGAAGGCCGACCCGTTGTCCGTGTAGAGCGTGTCGAAGATGCCCCATTGCTGGCAGACCCGCTTGACCAGGCGCACCGTCGCCGTCGCGTTTTCGGACGGCGCCAGCTCCCAATCGAGGATGACGTTCGATGCCACGTCGACCAGGACAAGCATCGTCGGCCGTACCGCACGGCCGTCGCCCCAATCGACCCAGAAGTCGAGGGTTCGGCCGTCGAGGGACACTTCTTCCAGCCCCAGCAGGGTGGTCTTGTCGCGCAGGGCCGGCATGGCCAGTCGCTTGCCGGTCTCTGTCGAGCCGTAGCGGGCCTGAAGCCTCTGCACGTCGCTGAGTGCGGCCCATCGGCGGTAGAAGGTCGGGTAGGAGGGAACCGCCCACCCTTCCTTACGGCCCGTGTCGCGTGTCCGCCGCCATGCCTCTTTGAGGGGCCAATCGGGCGCTGCGTCCCGGATCATGGTCATGAAGAACTGCCATGCATCGGAACTGAGCTCGGCCGGCGCCCTCGTGGCCTTGTAGTCGTCCAGGAGGGCAGGTGCGAAGTTGATCGGTTCGACCCCTTCAACCTGCTTTTGAAGGCGCTTCAATGAGGCCCTTGAAGTCCCGGCGTCCCCGAACCGTTTGCGGACGATGGCGAACCGCGCCCCCTCCTTCAGACCCTCCGCTTTGAGCGACACGAGCAGGGCGGCGATGGCCGCTCTCCGCTCCGCCCGCTCCCGCACCTTTGGCTGGGCATCCATGAAGGTGGAATGGGCCTCTTCGTCCCGGGTGCCAGGGTCCAGATGCAGCCGGTCAAGTTCGCGCTGCCACCAGGCGCGGCGCACGTCCTCGGGAAGGTCGGAGAGCTGGACGAACTCCGCTAGACCGCCATTTGTCGTGCGTGACACCAGGTCGATACCATTGCGAACGCACCACTTCGACGCGGTTGTCCGGTGGTTTGGGACCGATCCCAGCCCCAATATTGACCGCAGCAAGATCATTCCGTTTCGACCTGCGAGGCGCGCACGACGAGCTCTTCGAGCATTGCTGCTTTAGGCCCCCGCCACTCGTGGAGCAACGCTTTGTAGACATTGCCGCGATGGAGGCCCTGGGAATTACACCATGCCGTCAGAGTAGTGCCTTGAGAAACAAAGCCAGCGCGTATACGGTTCAACCGTTCCCTGCCGGGTTCACACATTTCTCGACCCATAGATACGCTCCATGTTTGGAGCACTATGCGTCATCTGTGGAGTAGACGCAATGTCTAATTCGGACTGGACGGTCGTATTCCGTGAGCGACTAGAGGTGCTCAGGGCTCGATATGGTGTTTCCAAGGCCGAATTGGCGCGGCGGACTGGCCTGCCGGCTCGAACCTTGGAGAATTACTTCAAGGGTCAAAAGCCCAGCGTAGATGCGTTGCTGGCGATCTCCGAAGGAACCAATGCCGATCTCGATTGGCTGATCGGGACAAGCAAGGAGGCCAAGGGTATGCAGACCGATCTCATTGGCGAAGCGACCTATCTCGTCCTCTCTCGCCTCTTCACGGAAATGACCTCCCGACAGGCGAGTGGGGACGATGCCCTCGCGGACGGCAAAGTGCTAGGCATGGACCCTGCGAGGTTGGCCGCCCGTATTGAAGAGAAGGTGGTGCGCCAGTTCCTTCAACTTCGCGATGAATATGCTCTTGGTTCGGCCGAACTCGCGGCGAAGACCAGGCGGGAAAGTCACAACGACGACGTGTCAGCAGTCGAGCCGGACGATCCAGATATCACGCCGAACTAGGGTGTGTGGTGTGCGGTGATTGCCGCACACCTTGCGCTAAACCTGCACTGAAATCATTGGGTTTTTCCAGATGCCGTTGCACCTGAAAGGGTTCAATATGCCCTTGAAGCGGCAAAAAGGCTCAAACCCTGTGAAATCGCACATTTGTAACCCATTCAAATCTATAACGCTTTTATGCAACAGGGTTCAAACCCAGTGAAACCGCTCAGCCGCCCCCGTCCCTGCGGGACTCCCCCGAGGTATTTATGGCGAAAAGAGGCGAAAAGAGGCGCGCCCTGCCTCCTCTTTTCGCCCTGAAATACCTCGGGGGGAGCCGAAGGCGGGGTCGCCATTGGTGCGCCATTGGTCCGAGCGACAATGGCGACGCGCCCCCCACGCCCCTTTCGGGCCGGGCAAGCGGCTGTTAGTCTTGCCCGAGAACCACGACGGGCATGGACAGATGGGCGCCGAGCTTCCCGACTACTATTACCGGGTCCGCGAGAACGGCGCGGTGGTGTTCCGCGTGGACACCGAGAACCGCCAGCGCCGGATCGAGATGGCCCAGATCGCGGTGGTCAACGTCAAGAAGGGCGAGATCAAGCCCCACGGCGACCGGAGCCTGACCCCCGAGGACATCGCCGAGATCGAGCGCTGGATGGCCGAGCGGGTGGCGGTGCTCGCCCGGCGGGACATCGACGACATCCACCGGGCCGTCGACTACCTCAACATCACCACCCAGTGGGTCCAGTCGAACGCGACCGACGACCAGCTGGAGGCGGTGACGGACGACCTGCTGCTGGCGATGCACGACCTGAGGTCGGTGCTGGTGCGCAAGAAGGCCGACCGGGTGATGAAGGGGCGGGATGCGGCGGAATAGGGGTCAGGCCGGGTCCCCCTCGGCCCCTCCGATCATGCCGATCCGCACCGCCTGCCGGAAGAACCGCCAGCTGAGCCCGACGAAGGCGCAGGTCAGCCCGAAGACGAGGCCGAGCCAGACGCCGACCCCCTCCCACCCTGTCTCTT
>JAMWZF010000159.1 GCA_024304875.1 Paracoccaceae bacterium | reverse complement strand
CGATCGTGCCGATGTTCACATGCGGCTTGTTGCGTTCAAACTTTTCCTTGCCCATCTCAGGCTCCCTTCGTCTTGCGCGGGTGGTGGGCGGACCCACCGAAGATTATCGTTGCGGGACGGGGATCTGCCCCCGTCCCGTTATGCTCGTCAGGCGTACTTGGCCTGAATCTCTTCCGAGATGTTCTGCGGAACCGGATCGTAGTGATCGAACTGCATCGTGAACTGCGCGCGGCCCGAGGACATCGAGCGCAGCGTGTTGATGTAGCCGAACATGTTGGCCAGCGGCACCATCGCGGCGATGGCGATGGCGTTGCCGCGAGTGTCCTGACCCTGCACCTGGCCCCGGCGAGAGGTCAGGTCGCCGATGATCGACCCGGTGTATTCCTCGGGCGTGACCACCTCGACCTTCATGATCGGCTCCAGCAGCTTGGCGCCGGCCTTCTTGAGGCCTTCGCGCATGCACATGCGGGAGGCGATCTCGAACGCCAGAACGCTCGAGTCCACGTCGTGGAACTTGCCGTCCAGCAGGGCGACCTTGAAGTCGATCACCGGGAAGCCGGCGAGCGGGCCGCTGTCCATGACGGACTTGATGCCCTTCTCGACGCCGGGGACGTATTCCTTGGGAACCGCACCGCCGATGATCTTGGACTCGAAGGAGTACCCTTCGCCCGGCTCGGTCGGGGAGATCAGCAGCTTCACCTCGGCGAACTGGCCGGACCCACCCGACTGTTTCTTGTGGGTGTAGGTGTGCTCGATTTCCTTGCCGATGGTCTCACGGTAGGCCACCTGGGGCGCACCGATGTTGGCCTCGACCTTGAACTCGCGCTTCAGCCGGTCGACGAGAATGTCGAGATGAAGTTCGCCCATTCCCTTCATGATGGTCTGACCGCTTTCGATATCGGTCTCGACGCGGAAGGACGGGTCCTCGGCGGCAAGCCGCTGGAGCCCCTGGGACATCTTCTCCTGGTCGTTCTTGGTCTTCGGCTCGACCGCGATCTCGATGACCGGATCGGGGAAGGTCATGGTCTCGAGGACGACCGGATCGGCCTTGTCGCAAAGCGTGTCGCCGGTGGTGGTCTCTTTCAGACCGGCCAGCGCGATGATGTCGCCGGCGAAGGCTTCTTCGATCTCTTCGCGGTTGTTGGAGTGCATCATCATCATCCGGCCGATCCGCTCTGGGCGGCCCTTGGTGGAGTTGACGATCGCATCCCCCTTCTTCAGCACGCCGGAGTAGATCCGGGTGAAGGTCAGGGAGCCCACGAAGGGGTCGTTCATGATTTTGAACGCCAGGCCCGCGAAGGGCATGTTGTCGTCCGCACGGCGGGCGATGTTCCGGGTCTCGGTCTCGTCGCCGGGCTTGAAGCCCATGTAGTCGACCACGTCGAGCGGGCTGGGCAGGAAGTCGACGACGGCGTTGAGCAGGGGCTGCACGCCCTTGTTCTTGAACGCGGAGCCGCCGAGGACCGGCACGAACTTGAGGCCGAGGCAGCCCTTGCGGACCAGCTTGCGCAGGGTCGGGATGTCGGGCTCTTCGCCTTCGAGGTAGGCCATCATCGCGTCGTCGTCCATTTCGACGGCGTGCTCGATGAGGTGCGACCGCCACTCGTCGGCGGTGTCCTTGAGGTCTTCACGGATCGGCTGGCGGATCCAGGAGGCGCCAAGGTCCTCGCCCTGCCAGACCCACTCTTCCATGGTGATGAGGTCGACGATGCCTTCCAGCTTGTCCTCGGCCCCGATCGGGAAGTTGACGGGAACCGGGATCGCACCGGTGCGGTCCTTGATCATCTTGACGCAGTTGAAATAGTCGGCGCCGATCTTGTCCATCTTGTTGACGAACACCATCCGCGGGACCTTGTAGCGGTCGGCCTGGCGCCAGACGGTCTCGGTCTGGGGCTCCACGCCGGCGTTGCCGTCGAGGAGGGCGACAGCACCGTCGAGCACGGCCAGCGACCGCTCGACTTCGATGGTGAAGTCGACGTGTCCGGGGGTGTCGATGATGTTGAAGCGGGTCTTGGTATCCGAGGTGCCTTCGGCGGTGGGGTCTTCCTGCCACTGCCAGAACGTCGTCGTGGCGGCGGAGGTGATGGTGATCCCGCGCTCCTGCTCCTGCTCCATCCAGTCCATGGTGGCGGCGCCGTCATGGACTTCGCCGATCTTGTGGGACCGGCCGGTGTAATACAGGATGCGCTCGGTCGTGGTGGTCTTGCCGGCATCGATGTGCGCCATGATGCCGAAGTTACGGTAGCGCGTCAGGGGATAGTCGCGGGCCATTGGTCAGTCCTCAGGCAGAAATTTCGGTTACCAGCGGTAGTGGCTGAACGCCTTGTTGGCGTCGGCCATCTTGTGGGTGTCTTCGCGCTTCTTCACCGCGGTGCCGCGGCCGTTGACGGCGTCGACAAGCTCGCCGGCGAGGCGCTCTTCCATGGTGTTCTCGTTGCGCTTCTTGGAGGCCTCGATCAGCCAGCGGATGGCCAGGGCCTCACGGCGCTCGGGGCGGACCTCGACGGGCACCTGGTAGGTGGCACCACCGACGCGGCGCGAGCGGACCTCGACCGACGGCTTGATGTTGTCGAGGCACTCGTGGAAGACCTCGACGGGCGACTTCTTGAGCTTGGCTTCGACGCGATCGAAGGCGTTGTAGACGATCCGTTCGGCGACGGACTTCTTGCCGTCGACCATCAGGTTGTTCATGAACTTGGTCAGCACCTTGTCGCCATACTTGGCGTCGGGCAGAACTTCGCGCTTCTCGGCAGCGTGACGGCGGGACATTTCGAATTCCTCTTACTTGGGACGCTTCGCGCCGTACTTCGAACGACGCTGCTTGCGGTCCTTGACGCCCTGGGTGTCGAGAACACCGCGCAGGATGTGATAGCGGACACCGGGAAGGTCTTTCACCCGGCCGCCACGGATCAGGACGACGGAGTGTTCCTGAAGGTTGTGGCTTTCACCGGGGATGTAGCTGATGACCTCGTAACCGTTGACGAGACGGACCTTCGCCACCTTCCGCATGGCCGAGTTCGGCTTCTTCGGGGTGGTGGTGTAGACCCGGGTGCAGACACCGCGTTTCTGCGGCGACTGTTCCAGGTGCATCGACTTGGACCGTTTCACTTTCGGCTGCCGGGGCTTCCGGATCAGCTGCTGGATCGTTGGCATTGGGCGTTATCCCGTTGTTTTTCTGGCGCGCTTGCGCGGGCCCACCGGGGTCCGCCAGCATTGGTTTCGATCTCTGCGCCTGCCATGTCTGCCAAGCGCAACAAGCACCGCGGGCGCTCCCCTTCAAGGGGGCGGCGCGGTGGGGTTCCAGAGGATCGGGGCTTTGCCACCCGGATCATGACCACGTCAATTATGAACCGCAAAGGCGCCTACCGGACCTTCGGGTGGGCGCTCTATAGGGGGAGTCGGATGGGCTGTCAACAAGGGCCCCGCGCCTTGTCAGGTTGGAGCCCCGCGCGCGCCCGCCCGGGCCGCGATCCGGCGCCGCAGCTGCCTCTCGCGCCAGAGGGTGTAGAGCCCCGAACCGACGACGATGGCCATGCCCGAGAGGGTCAGCAGGTCGGGTCGTTCCCCGAAGAGCACGACCCCCGCCAGCACAGCGACGACGAGGCTGGTGTAGCGGAACGGCGCGACGAAGCCGATCTCGCCCACCCGCATCGCCATGACGATGGCCATGTAGGCCACGCAGATCAGCCCCGCCGCGGTCAGGATCAGGGCCGTCGACCGGGCGTCGGGGACGACCCAGGCGCTGTCCGTCACCGACAGGACCCCGCCGAGGCAGGCCACGACGGCGGCCGTCGCGATCGTCGCGGTCAGCGAGGGCACGTCGCGCGACATCCTCCGCGTCGTCAGGTCCCGCACGGTGGCGCAGAGCACCGCTCCTATGCCGTAGAGCGCGTAGAAGGTGAATTCCGCCCCGCCCGGCTGGATGATCATCAGCACGCCGACGAATCCGGTGCCGATGGCGACCAGCCGACGCCAGCCCACCGCCTCGCGCAGGACCAGCGCGGCACCAAGGGTCACGGTCAGCGGCAGGGCCTGCATGACGGCGGAGAGGACGCCGATGTCCATGTGCATCAGGGCCGTCAGGAACAGGTAGGTCGCTCCCGCCTCGCAGAGCGCGCGCAGGAGCAGGTAGAACTTGTCCGCCGGAGAGATCCGCATCGCCAGCGCGCCGGTCCGCCACGCCGCGAGGACGATCACCACCAGGACCGCGACGTTGCGCAGGACGATGATCTCGCTCAGCGGCACGTGGCCGGTCAGCAGCTTGACGCAAACGTCGTTCACGGTGAAGGCGGACATGGCGAGCGCCATCAGCCCCGCCCCGCGTATGTTGTCGGAAATCGCCATGCCGGATCAATGTCACCGCGGCGCGATGGACGCCAGATGCGATGCCATGTTTCTTGCCTCCATGCGGGCAGCTGACGAAATCTTTCTGGTCTTCGCGGGGATGAAGGACGAGGGGCCCTTCATCGTCGAATGGGTCGCCTGGTACCGGATGCTGGGCTTCAAGGTGCTGATCGCGACGAATGACTGCACCGACCATTCGCCCGAATTGCTCGACACGCTCGAAGGTCACGGCTGGCTCACCCACGTCAGGCACCAGGTGCCGCCGAACAAGCACCCCAAGCTCTGGGCCTATCGCGCCGGCCGCCGACATGCCCTGTCCGGGCAGGCGGACTGGGTCCTGGTCTGCGACGTGGACGAATTTCTCGTCCTGCATGTCGCGGACACGATCCAGGAGTTCATCGGGGACGGAGCGCGAGACTTCCTCGGCATGGCGATCAACTGGCGCTGCTTCGGCACCGGCGGACGGACGCGCTACGAGGACGGGCTGGTCCACCGGCAGTTCCGCCGCTGCGGGCCGGTGGACATGACCCCGAACGGGTCCTTCAAGTCCCTCTTCCGCCGGCCCCGCGCATTCAACCGCTGGTCGGACCACACGCCCCTCGGCCTGAACGACGAATGGGGACTGCGGGACAATCACTGGGTCAATTCCTCGGGCCACCGGCTGGACCGTTTCGACGACCGGACGCACCATCCGATCCGCCACCTCCTCCCGGACGAGCGGGCCCACGACGCGGCGCAAATCAACCACTACATCCTGCGCACGGCCGACCATTTCGCGATGAAGAAGGGCACGCCCTCTCCGTCCGCCGGAAAGGATCGCTATACCGACCGGTTCTTCGCGGCGCACGACCGGCGCGGCTACATCGACGAAAGCGCCTTGCGATTCGCGGACCGGTTCGCCCCTGTCCATGCCGAGGCCATGGCCCTCCCCGGCGTCTCGCGGCTGCATCACCTGTGTTGCGCCGACTACGTGGCGCGGCTTTGCGCCCATCAGGGCAAGGCAGTGGAAACGGACGAACGCTGGGTCCGGCACATGGCCGCGGCCGACGCGGCGGGCTGACCTACCGCCGGATCTCGAAGCCTGTCACACCCGTCGGATCCGAGGATGTCTGGATGACGTCGCGCACGTCCGCCGCACCGGGTCCGTCGTGAAGGGCGCGGACGAAATCCGCAAGCGTGGCCTCGTCCGCCTCGACATGGGCGGCGACCGAGCCGTCCGTCTCGTTGCGGACCCAGCCGGCAACGCCGCGTTTCAGCGCCTCGTCCCGCGTCCACGCGCGAAACGCCACGCCCTGAACGCGGCCCGTGATGCGCAGATCGTATGCTTTCATCGCGTGCCTCCTTGCCGAACCAACGTGTCACGCGCGGACCGGGTCCGCCAAAACGAAAAAGGCCCCGCCGAAGCGGGGCCTTCTTTAACTCATCTGGCCAAAGTCACTCCCGGCTTTCGGGGGTGTCCACGATCAGCGTGTCGTATTCGTCCCCGCCGATCACGTCCTCGGCGTCGGGCGCGGCCAGGGCGGCAGCGGCCTCGGCCTCTTCGCGCCGGGCCTCGATCACGACGTTGTCACGCTCCGAGGCGATGCGCCGGATCCGCTGTGTCGCGCCGCCGGTGCCCGCCGGGATCAGCCGGCCGACGATGACGTTCTCCTTCAGGCCCACCAGCTTGTCCCGCTTGCCCTGCACCGAGGCCTCGGTGAGGACGCGCGTGGTCTCCTGGAAGGACGCGGCCGAGATGAACGACCGGGTCTGCAGCGAGGCCTTGGTGATCCCGAGCAGGATCGGCTCGCCCGTCGCCGGACGGCCGTTCTTGGAGACCGCCTTGGCGTTGGCCTCGTCGAACTCCGCCTTGTCCACGGTCTCGCCCTTGAGAAGCGTGGTGTCGCCGCTGTCCTGGATCTCCCACTTCTGGAGCATCTGGCGGACGATCACCTCGATGTGCTTGTCGTTGATCTTCACGCCCTGCAGTCGGTACACGTCCTGGACCTCGTCCACCATGTAGTTGGCGAGGGCCTCGACACCCATGATCGACAGGATGTCGTGGGGGGCCGGGTTGCCGTCCATGATGTAGTCGCCCTTCTGGACGTAGTCACCTTCCTGAACCGGAATGTGCTTGCCCTTGGGCACCATGTACTCGACCTTCTCGAGCGTGTCGTCGGCGGGTTCGATCGCGATCCGGCGCTTGTTCTTGTAGTCCTTGCCGAACCGGACGTAGCCGTCGATTTCCGCGATGATGGCGTGATCCTTCGGACGACGGGCCTCGAACAGTTCCGCCACGCGGGGCAGACCCCCGGTGATGTCCTTGGTCTTGGCGCCTTCGCGCGGGATCCGGGCGACGACGTCACCGGCAGCGACCTTCACCCCGTCCTCGACGGAGAGAATGGCATCCACCGACATCGGGTAGGTCACCGGGTTGCCGCTGTCGGTGCGGACGGGTTCGCCATCCTCGCCGACGATCAGGATCTCGGGCTTCAGCTCGTTGCCCTTGGGCACCGAACGCCAGTCGGTCACGATCTTCTGGGTCATGCCGGTCGCGTCGTCGGTCTCCTCGCGGACGGCGATGCCGTTCACCAGGTCGACGTAGCGGACGGTACCGGCCTTCTCGGCGATGATCGGGAGGGTGTAGGGGTCCCACTCGAACATCTTGGTGCCGCGCTTGATCGTCTCGCCATCCTTGACGAAGACCTTGGTCCCGTAGCCGAGCTTGTGGCTCGCCCGCTCCTCGCCCGCGTCGCCGACGATGGCCAGGACCATGTTCCGGCCC
>JAMWZF010000158.1 GCA_024304875.1 Paracoccaceae bacterium | reverse complement strand
GGCGATGCCGAGCGAGACGCCGACGACCACCGCCGCGACGGCGGACCAGGCGCCGTAGGTGAGCGTCACCGGGAAGCCCTGGGCGATCACGTCGTTCACCGTGCGGTCGGTGTACTGGAACGAGGGGCCGAAGTCGAAGCGGGTCACGACGGACCAGACGTAGTCGCCCATCTGTACGATCAGGGGCCGGTCGAGGCCGTATTTCGCCTCGATGTTGGCCATCACCTGCGCGGGCAGCGGGCGCTCGGAATTGAAGGGACCGCCGGGGGCGGTGTACATCAGCAAGAAGCTGACGGCGACGAGAATGAGGATCGTCGGCACGGCCACGAGAAGCCGGCGCAGGATATAGGCGTACATCGGGCGTCACGCTCCACGCTGAAAATATAGCGCACCCGCGCCCCCCGGAGAGGGGGACGCGGGCCGAACCGAGGGGGCCTTATTCTTCGGCGACGAAGTAAAGGTCCTTGGAGTACCAGTTCTGCTGGACGTTATCGACGGGCCAGGACGGGATCAGCTGCTCGTCCATCATGTAGTTGCCCGCGTAGTGGTAGACGGGGATCACCGGCATCTCTTCGGCGATGATCTGTTCCACCTGCTGGTAGAGCGGCTGCGGATCCTCGGCCGTCTTGGCCTCCTGCAGCAGCCGGTCGACTTCCTCGTTCGAGTACTTGGCGTCGTTGTAGCCGGAGTCGGACTGGAGCAGGTCGAGGAAGGTGCTGGCCTCGTTGTAGTCGCCGCACCAGGCGCCGCGGGCGAGTTCGAAGTCGCCGTTGTCGCGGGCCTCGAGGAAGGTCTGCCATTCCTGGTTGGCCAGGGTCGCCTCGACGCCCAGCTTCTGCGCCCACATCTGGCTCATCGCCACGGCGATGGAGCGGTGCGCGTCCGAGGTGTTGTAGACCATCTCGAAGGCCAGCGGGTTGTCGGGGCCGTAGCCGGCCTCGGCCAGCAGTTCCACGGCGCGGGCGTCGCGCTCTTCCTGGGTCATCGTGGCCATCGCCACCTCCGGCACCTCGAAGTTCGCGGTGGCGGCGGGGGTGAAGGTGTAGGCCGGGGGCTGGCCGCCGGCGAGCACGTTCTCCACGATCACGTCGCGGTCCACGGCCATGGCGAGGGCCTGGCGGACGCGGACGTCCTTGAAGGCCTCGGGGCCGTCCTCACGCAGGTTGAAGGTGTAGTAGTAGTTGCACAGGCGCGGGAAGACGACGGTCTGGTCGGGGTATTCCTCGCTGAGCCGCGGATACTGGCCGGCCGGGATCTCGGTCCGGTCGAGTTCGTCCGCCAGGAACCGGGTCAGCGCCTGGTTCTCGTCGTTGATGACGAGCGCGGTCACCTCGGTCACGATGGTGTTGTCCGCGTCCCAGTACTGGTCGTTCTTGGACCGGACGGAGCGTTCCTGCGGAATGTGCTCGGTCAGGACGTAGGCGCCGTTCGAGACGATGTTCTCGGGACGGGTCCACTGGTCGCCGAACTCCTCGACCACGGCCTGCGGCACGGGGAAGGTGGTGGCGTGGGTCAGCATCTGCGGGAAGTAGGGCAGCGGCTCGGTCAGACGGACCTCGAGGGTGTAGTCGTCGATCGCGGTCACGCCGAGATCCTCGAGAGGCGCGTCGCCGGCGATGACGGCTTCGACGTTCTCGAGCGCCATCAGGCTCATGTACCACGAATAGGGCGAGGCCAGCTCGGGCGAGGCGGCGCGGCGCCAGGCGTAGACGAAGTCGTTCGCGGTGACCGGCTCGCCGTTCGACCACTTGGCGTCCTCGCGCAGGGTGAAGGTGTAGGTCAGGCCGTCCTCGGAAACCTCGTGGCTGAGGGCCACGCCGGGCTCCAGCGTCTCGCCGTCCTTGCTGTCGTTGTAGAGGCCCTCGAAGAGGTCGCGCACGATCTCGGAGCCGGAGACGTCCTCGACGATGCCCGGATCGACCGAGGAATGTTCGTCCAGCACGCGGTAGGTGAAGGTCTGGGTCTCGGCCAGGGCCTCGCCGTTGGGCCCTGTCATGGCGTGGGCCTCGGCCCAGGCGGTGGAGGCGGTGCCGAGCAGCGCGATGGCGGTGCCGGCCCAGAGTGTCGATCTGAATGTCATGGAAACTCCCTTTCTGCATGCCCCGGGTAGGCCCCGGGTTCGATTGCTGCGGCGTCGGGTGCGCCGAATGGAAGGAGTGTTCGGATAAGATGGCAAAATGGCAAGAGTCTTGGCCCCGTGACCCGGCGGCAAATCACCGATCCGCCGATCGGCGCAAGATATGGTAGCCTTGGCGGGCTCCGGCCTAACTTCCTTGCCCCGGCAATTGCGCACGGGGCCTGTGAGGGCGGGCGCGGGTGATTCCATGCCCCCGCCCCTGTTGCCGGCCCGCCGGGCGTCCTAGGTTCGCGGGCAGACGATCCCGACTGGACCTGCCCATGCCCCTGACCGACCCCGATCTCGCCCTCGACGTCCGCACCGGCCTGCCGGATGCCCTGCGCGTCCTGCTGGAGGAATACCCCCGCGCCGGGTGGGAGGCCGATCCCGGCTTCGAGGGGCTGATCCGGTTCTGGCTGGACCGGCACCTGATGTTCCGCAGGATGATGGCGATGCTGACCGAGGAGGCCGAGGGCCGCATCGACGGCCGGATCGACCCCCGCCAGTACGCCCAGCAACTCGCCCGCCTCGGCGGCCGCTTCGTGAACGAGCTGCACGGCCACCACATGATCGAGGATCACCACTACTTCCCGGCGCTGGCGACCAAGGACAGGCGGATCGAGACGGGGTTCGAGCTGCTCGACGCCGACCACCACGCCATCGACCCGATGCTCCAGCTCTTCGCGGACGGGGCGAACCGGATCCTGCGGGCCGAGGGGCCGGTGCAGGGCCGCGACGCCACCGGCGCCTTCCTCGCCGACCTGCGCCGGATGGACCGGATGCTGGACCGGCACCTGACCGACGAGGAAGAGCTGATCGTGCCGGTGATCCTGAAATACGGCACCGCCGGCCTGCCGGGCTGACCGCGGAGCGCACCGGCAGCGCCGCGCGCCCCCGCCCCCTCCTCTTTTCGCCATAAATACCTCGGGGGGCGCCGCAGGCGCGGGGGTGGAACCCCCTCCCCGGCCGGACCCACGTGCCTGACCGCCGGACATGAAAAAGGGCGGGTTCGCCGCGCGAACCCGCCCAAGCTGGGGCTGGCCGGAAAGGGAGGATACCGGCCTGTCCTCAGTTTCTCTTACTTCGCGGCCGAGGCTTTCTTGGCGGCGGAGGTCATCTCGTCGGTCGCCTTCTTGGCGGCGGCGGTCATGTCCTCGGAGATGTCCTTGCCGGCGGCCATCATCAGCTCGAGGGTCTCGGTCTGGACCTTCTTGGCGATCTCGGCGAAGGCGGCCATGTGCTCGGCGGCGGATTCGGCCGAGGCGGAGGCGAAGTCGGTCATCGCCTTGGCGTAGTCGGCCGGCTCGGCTTTCGCCTTGGTCATGGCGGTCATCTTGGCCAGGGTGTCCTGGGTCCATTTGGCCGACAGCTCGGTGGACTGCCTGGCGGCGTCGATGGAGACGGCCGACAGCTTCTCGCCGAGGGTGGTCTGGGTCTTGAAGGCGTCTTCCATGGCTTTGGTGTCCACGGGGAACGCGCCCATCATGTCTTTCATCATGGTGGTGAAGTCTTGGGTCTTGGCGGTGGCCATGTCGGTTGTCCTTCTGGTCTGGTCTGGTCGTGCAGGTCTGAATTCTCTGGCGGGCGGCGGTGCCGTCTCTCCCGCTACTGGACTGACATATGGATGCTGCACCGCAGAAACGCAAGGTTTTTCTGCGCCGCAGCATACCATTTTTTTCAACACAGACAGGGCAGCTGGCATATCAGACGGCAAAACAGGAACTTAGACCGAACCCTTTTTCCGCGCCGCGGCGGCCCTCAGCTTTCGTGACCTGCCTTCACGTAAGTTCCGGGCGCGTCGGCGAGGGGCGGATGCTCCGAATCTCCGGGCTCCCGCGCCGGAACCTGCCCGCCCGAGCGGGGCGCCAGCCAGTCGTTCCAGCGCGGCCACCAGGTCCCCTCGTGCCTGGTCGCCCCCTCCAGCCAGTCCTCGGGCGACAGGGTCAGGTCGGGGTTGGTGTAATGGCCGTACTTCTTCTTGGACGGCGGATTGATGATCCCGGCGATGTGGCCGCTCTGGGCGAGGATGAAGGTCTTGTCCTTCGATCCCATCTTCTGGATCCCCCGGTAGGAGGACCGCCAGGCGGCGATGTGGTCCGTCTCGCAGGCGATGGCGCAGAGCGGCACGTCCACGTCCTGGATCCGGGCGGTGCCGCCGGCGACATCGAAGCCGGAGGTGGCGAATTCGTCCCGCTGGCAGAGGCCGCGCAGGTATTCCACCGTCATCCGGCCCGGCAGGTTGGTCCCGTCCCCGTTCCAGTAGAGCAGGTCGAAGGCGGGCGGCGCCTCGCCCATCATGTAGCTGCGGATCGCGGGGGTGTAGATCAGGTCGTTCGAGCGCAGGAAAGAGAAGGTCCGGGACATGTAGAACTTGTCCAGCACACCGCTGTTCGTCGCCTCCTCCTCGATCGCGTCGACGAAGTCGTCCTCGAGGAAGACCCCCACCTCGCCCTGGTCCGAGAAATCGGTGAGCGTGGTGAAGAAGGTGGCGGAATTCACCGTCTTGTCCTTCTTCTGCTTGAGCAGGGAGAGGGTGATCGACAGCGCCGTGCCGGCGATGCAGTAGCCGACGACGTTGAGCTTATCGACACCGCAGATCGCCTTGGTCTCGCGCATGGCGGCGAAATAGGCGTCCTCGATGTAGTCGCCGAAGCCGATGTCGCGGTAGCTGGCGTCGGGGTTCACCCAGGAGACGACGAAGACCGTGTAGCCCTGGTCCACGATCCACTTGATCAGGCTGTTCTGGGGCTTGAGGTCCATGATGTAGAACCGGTTGATCCAGGGCGGGAAGATCAGCAGCGGCACCTCGTGGACGGTGTCGGTGCTGGGCGCGTACTGGATCAGTTCGAACAGGTGGTTGCGGTAGACCACCTTGCCGGGCGTGGTGGCGAGGTTCTCGCCCACCTTGAAGGCGTCCCGGTCGGCCAGGGTGATGACGAGGTCGCCGTCGTTCGCCTCGAGGTCGCGCACCAGGTTCTCCAGCCCCTGCACCAGGCTCTCGCCTTCCGTCTCCAGCGCCTTTTCCAGCGCATCGGGGTTGGTGGGGAGGAAATTGGTCGGGCTCATCATGTCGATGATCTGGCGGCTGAAGTATTCCAGGCGCCGCTTCTCGCGGTCGGTCAGGCCGTCGACCTCGGCCACGGCGGTGGCGATGGCCTCGGAGTTCAGCATGTACTGCTGCTTGATGTAGTTGAAATAGGGGTGGGAGGACCACAGCGGGTTCTGGAACCGCCGGTCGGTCGGGGTCTCGTCCGTGGGGGCGGTCAGCTGACCCTTCGCCAGCACCGACTGGGCCTCGGCGAAATGCTTGAGCGTCTTGCCCCAATAGCTGACCTGCTGCTCGATCAGCTTCTCGGGATTGTGCATCATGTCGGCCCAGTACTGGGTCACCGCCTTGACGTAGAGGTCCTGCCCCGGGCCCTGCAGGCCGGGGGGCACGTGGCGGCGGTGAGAGATGGCGTTCAGGAACCGCTGGGTCAGGGCCTCGATCCGGGCGACATTCGCTTCCAGCGCCTCGAGCGTCTCGGCCGGGACATCCTCTGTTTCCGAATCTTTAGTTGTCATGATGCAGGCTCCCCCCTAGTTTGCAGATGCAGCATCGGCCCTGCGGCCTCCTACGCAGGGGACGATGCGCTCAACCAGTGGACCCGCTGACGCAGGTCCGGAACCGGAAGGATCCGCCCATGAAGTATATGATGAGTTACGACTTCATGGAAAGCATGCGGAACACCAACCAGTGGCTCGGCGCGACCGCGCGGGCAATGGCCTCCTACCCTGCCCTCGCCCTCTGGCCCAACCCGGCGATGGAGCTGATGCGCGCCTGGGGCGAGGTGACCGAACGGTCGTTCGCCCGCATGGTCGCAAAGCCGGGCTGGGGAATCCAGTCGATTTCCTGCGAGGACGGCAAGGACCACGTGGTCACCGTCAATCGGGTCCTGGAGCGGCCCTTCGGCGACCTGATCCACTTCTCGGTCGGCGGGCGCAAGGCGCGGCCGCGCAAGGTGATGCTGGTGGCGCCGATGTCGGGCCATTACGCGACCCTGCTGCGCAAGACCGTGACCTCGCTGCTGCCCGATTGCGAGGTCTATGTCACCGACTGGCACAACGCGCGGGACATCCCCGTCAGCGCGGGCAAGTTCGACGTGGAGGATTACACGCTCTACCTCGCCCAGTTCATGCGCCACCTCGGCCCGGATACCCACGTGATCGCGGTCTGCCAGCCGGCGCCCCTGACCCTCGCCGCCACCGCCTACCTGGCGGGAGAGGACCCCAAGGCCCAGCCCCGGTCCCTGACCCTGATCGGCGGGCCGATCGACCCCGAGGCGAACCATACCGAGGTCACCGACTTCGGCCGCTCGGTCACCATGGGCCAGCTGGAAGAGACGATGATCCAGCGCGTCGGCTTCAAGTACAAGGGCGTGGGCCGGATGGTCTACCCGGGCCTGCTGCAGCTGACCTCCTTCATCTCGATGAACTACGAGACCCACGCCAAGGCCTTCCGCGAGCAGATCATGCGCGCCGCCAAGGGCGAGGCGAGCGAGACCGACCGCCACAACACCTTCTACGACGAATACCTCGCCGTCATGGACATGCCGGCCGAGTTCTACCTCTCGACGGTGGAGCGGATCTTCAAGAACCGCGAGATCGCCCGGAACGTCTTCGAGGTCGGCGGGCGCATGGTCGACATCGGCAAGATCACCACCGTCGCGGTCAAGACCGTCGAGGGCGAGGAGGACGACATCTCGGCCCCCGGCCAGTGCCGCGCCGCGCTCGACCTGCTGACCGGCCTGCCGGACGACAAGAAGGCCTGGCACGTGGAGCCGGGCGCCGGCCACTACGGCATTTTCGCCGGCCGGTCCTGGCGCAGCAACATCCGGCCCCTGGTGCTGGAGTTCATCGACGCCAACTCCCCCGCCCCGGTGCAGCGCCCGCGGAAGACGGCCGCAAAATAGGGGCCCGGGTCAAGACCCACCTCACGGGCGCCCTATCCCTACGCTGTCTCTTATACACATCT
>JAMWZF010000157.1 GCA_024304875.1 Paracoccaceae bacterium | reverse complement strand
GCGCGGCGTGGAGCAGCGGCTCGGTGTAGCCCGACGGCTGCGCCGCGCCTTCGAAGACCAGCGCCCGGGCGGCGTTGAAGGCCTCGCCGTCGAACCCCGGCGCCATCGGGCGGTAGGCCGGATCGCCCGCGTTCTGGGCATCGACCTTGGCCGCCATGCGCCGGAAGGCGGCCTCCACGTCGTCCCGCGAGCACAGCCCGTGGGTCAGCCAGTTGGCGAGGTGCTGGGACGAGATCCGCAGCGTCGCCCGGTCCTCCATCAGCGCCACGTCGTCGATGTCCGGCACCTTGGAGCATCCGACGCCCTGGTCGACCCAGCGCACGACGTAGCCGAGGATCGACTGGCAGGCGCCGTCGAGTTCGTGCCGGATCTCGTCCTCCGTCAGGTTCCGGCCCTGCATCACCGGCGGGGTCAGCAGCGCCTCGCGGGACGCGGGCGCGCGGCCTGCGATCCGGCTCTGCACCTCGGCCACGTCCACCTGGTGGTAATGGGTGGCGTGCAGGACGGCGGCGGTGGGCGAGGGCACCCAGGCGGTGTTCGCCCCGGCCCTGGGATGGGCGATCTTGGCCTCCAGCATCTGGGCCATCTCGTCCGGCTTGGCCCACATGCCCTTGCCGATCTGCGCCCGCCCCCGCAGGCCCGCCGCAAGGCCGGTGTCGACGTTGCCGTCCTCGTAGGCCTTGAGCCAGGCCGAGCCCGCCATCTCGCCCCGGGGCAGCACCGGGCCGGCCTGCATCGAGGTATGGATCTCGTCCCCCGTCCGGTCGAGGAAGCCGGTGTTGATGAAGACGCAGCGCGACTTCACCGCCGCGATGCAGGCGGCGAGGTTGGCCGAGGTCCGGCGCTCCTCGTCCATCACGCCCAGCTTGACGGTGTTGGCGGGCAGGCCCAGCAGCGCCTCGACCTCGCCATAAAGGGTGTTGGCGAAGGCGACCTCCTCGGGGCCGTGCATCTTGGGCTTCACGACATAGACCGAGCCCTTGCGCGAATTGCGCGGGCCGTCGGTCTTGGCCAGGTCGTGCATGGCGCAGGCGACGGTGACGACGGCGTCCATGATCCCCTCGGGCGTGTCCTCTCCGTCCAGGCGCACGGCATCGGTGGTCATCAGGTGGCCGACGTTGCGCACCAGCATCAGGGCGCGGCCGGGGTGGGTCACGTCCGTCCCGTCCGGCGCGCGGTAGGTCACGTCACCCGCCAGCCGGCGGGTCATCTCGCGGTCGCCCTTGCGGAAGGTCTCGGTCAGATCGCCCCGCATCAGGCCCAGCCAGTTGCGGTAGACGAGGCACTTGTCCTCGGCATCCACCGCGGCGACGGAATCCTCGCAGTCCTGGATCGCGGTCAGGGCCGCCTCCAGCCGGATGTCCGAGATGCCGGCGGGGTCGGTCTTGCCGATCTCGCTCTGCCGGTCGACCACGATCTCGATCAGCAGGCCGTTGGCGCGCAGGAGCACGCCGCCGCTGTCCCGGTAGCCCGCGAACCGGGCGGGGTCGGCCAGGGTCGTCTCGCTGCCCGCGGTGATCCGCAGGGCGCCGTCCTCGACCGTCATGGCCGTGACGTCGGCCCATGAGCCTTCGGCCAGCGGCACGACGGCGTCGAGGTGGGCGCGCGCCCAGGCGATGACCTTCGCCCCCCGCGCGGGATCGTAGCCGCCGCCGGCCGGCGTGCCGGGGATCGCGTCGGTCCCGTAGAGCGCATCGTAGAGCGACCCCCACCGCGCGTTGGCGGCGTTCAGCGCGAAGCGGGCGTTCATCACCGGCACGACGAGCTGGGGGCCGGCGACGGCGGCGATCTCGTCGTCGACGCCTGTCGTCTCCACCTCGAAGGGCGCGGGCGCGGGTTGCAGGTAGCCGATGTCGGAGAGGAACGCGCGGTAGGCGGTGCCGTCGCCGAGGGGATTGTCCCGGTGCCAGGCGTCGATCCGCGACTGCATCTCCTCGCGGGTCTCCAGCAGGGCGCGGTTGACCGGCATCAGGCGGCGCAAGAGGTCGGCATAGCCCGCCCAGAAGGCGTCGGCCGAGAAGCCGGGCACCAGGACTTCGTCCTCGATCAGCGCGGCAAGGGGGGCGGCCACGTCGAGACCGTGGCGGGAAACGTAGCGGGTCATGTCGGGTCTCCTTTGCCGCCAAGGCCTACGCCCTTTCCCGCCGGTGCGGAATCGCCTAGGCAAAGCTTTCCACGATGCGGAAAGGCGTTTCCATGAAAGACGGCAAGGCCGGCGGCGTCCAGGCCGTCACCCGCGCCCTGACCCTGCTCCGGCTGCTCGGCGGCGGGTCGGAAGGCCAGCGCGTCACGGACCTCGCCCAGGAGGCGGGGCTGGCCGTGTCGACGACCCACCGGCTTCTGACCACGCTGGAGCAGGCCGGTTTCGCCCATTTCGATCCGACCGGCGCCACCTGGCACGTCGGGCGCGAGGCCTTCGCCGTGGGCGCCGGCTACCTGCAACGGCGCAGCTACGTCGCCCCGGCGCTGACCTACCTGCGGCGCCTGCGGGACGACACGCGCGAGACGGCGAACCTCGGCCACCTCGAGGACGGCCAGCTGGTCACCCTGCACCAGGTCGAGAGCCGCGAGATCATGCGCGCCATCTCGCCCCCCGGTGGGCGCGTGCCGGCGACCTGCTCGGCGATGGGCAAGGCGCTTCTCGCGACCTGGCCCGACGCGCAGATCGCGGAGTTCTGCGCCCGGCACGGGGTCCTCACCATGACGCCGCGGTCGGTGTCCACCGAAGCCGAGCTGCACCGGCAGATCGGGACGATCCGCGCGCGGGGCTACGCCGTCGACGACGAGGAACACGCCCGCGGGCTGCGCTGCGTCGCCGCCGCGGTCCGGGGGCCTGACGGCGAGGCGGTCTGCGCCATCTCGGTCTCGGCGATGGCCGTGCGCCTTGGCGACGACCGCGTCGAAGAGGTCGCCCGCCGGGTCATCGCGGCGGCCGAGGCGCTCACCCACCGCATCGGCGGGGCCCCGGCCGCCGGGTAGCCGACCGGCGGCTCTTCGCGGAATCGATCCGCGCGGCCCGCAGCCCTTGCATAAGTATGATTCTTTCCTCAGACTTTTCGAGGGCAGAGGGAAAGGCCCGTCGAGAACGACGGGCGCCCGACGCACTCAAGGGAGGACTACATGACACTTCGAACCTTCACGACGACAGTCGCGGCGCTGGCTTTTGCCACGACGGCCGCGGCCCAGGACATGGCCCTGCGGTTCCAGAGCAGCGACAACGCCGGCACCGCCGCCTTCGAGATCCAGCAGGAATGGGCCGCCCGCGTGGGCGAGGTTTCGGACGGCCGGATCACGGTCGAGATGCTGCCCGTGGGCTCCATCGTCGAATACAACGAGACGCTCGACGCCGTCGGCGCCGGCATCCTCGACGGCCACATCACCGACAGCTCGTACTTCACCGGCAAGGACGCGGCCTTCGCCCTGATCGGCAACCCGGTCGGCGCCTATTCCTCGCCCGAGGAACTGCGCGCCTTCTTCAACGAGGGCGGCGGCACCGAGCTCTACAACGAGATCCTCGAGCCCTACGGCGTCCACTTCATCGGCCCCGCCGCCCAGCCGGCCGAGGCGATCCCCTCGACCGTGCCGATCGATTCGGTGGCCGACCTTCAGGGCGTGAAGATGCGGGCCCCCGAGGGCATGGTGCAGTCGGTCTTCGCCGCCGCCGGCGCCGCGCCGGTGAACCTGCCCCAGTCCGAGGTCTTCACCTCGCTCGACAAGGGCGTGATCGCCGCCGCCGACGCCACCACGCTGGCCACGAACCATTCGATGGGCCTGCATGACGTCGCGCAGCATCCGATCTGGCCGGGCTTCCACTCCCTGCCCCTCAACGAGGTGTCGATCAACGCCGAGACCTGGAATTCCATGTCCGCCGAGGATCAGCAGATGCTGACCGAGACCGTCGCCTGGTACGCCGAGACCCTGGCCGAGCGGATCGGACAGCGCGACGAGGAAGTCGCCGAGGAGCTGCGCGCCACCGAGGGCGTGACGATCCACACCTGGTCCGAGGACGCCAAGCGCGAGTTCCGCCAGATTGCGCAGGAGCAGTGGGCGCCCTTCGCCGAGCGCTCCGAGAACGCGCAGCGGGTCTACGAGGCGCTGACCGCGCATCTGTCGGCCCAGGGCCTGCTCTGAGCCTCCAGCCGGAGCCTCGATAACACACGGCCGGGCGACCCCATCGCCCGGTCTTTCCGCGGGAGGACGCCTTGGACGCCGAAGAACACACCGCGCGCGACCCGCTCCTCGTGCCGCAGGACGGGCTGTCGGCCTGGCTCGTGCCGATGGGCCGCGTCGTCAGCCTCGCCTTCCTCTTCATCACCGCGATCACCTTCCTCGAGGTGGTGCTGCGCTACGGCTTCAACGCGCCGACGCGCTGGGTCCACGAGACGACCATCGCCCTCACCGCCGTCTGCTTCGCCTTCGGCGGCGCCTATTGCCTCGCCCTCGACCGGCACATCCGCGTCGTGCTGATCTACGACGCCCTGTCGCCCGGCCTGCGCCGGTGGTTCGACGTCGTCATCTGCATCGTCGGCGCCCTCGCCTGCGGGCTGATGGCCTGGGTGGCCTACGACTTCGCCTACAAGGGCTTCTTCAACGCCAGCGGCCAGTTCCGGCTGGAGACCAGCGGCAGCGCCTGGAACCCGCCGACCCCGGCCATCGTCAAGGCGATCCTGTTCCTGACCCTCTGCGTGATGTGCGCCCAGTTCGTCCTTCAGGCGATCCGGCACCTGCGCCGGGATCCGCACGCCGAAGCCGAGCACCCTGTCCAGAGCGCGGGGAACACCCCTGATGTTTGATCTCGCCGCCCTCGGCATCGGCGGTGGCAGCCTGATGATGTTCGGGATGCTGCTGGTCCTGCTCCTGACCGGCATGCCGCTGGCCTTCGTCACCATCCTCGTCGCGCTGATCTTCGCGCTCGGCTGGTTCGGCCCGATGGCGGTGCCGATCGTCACGACGCGGATCTACTCGTTCATCATGCAGTACGTCTTCGTCTCGGTGCCGATGTTCGTGCTGATGGCCTCGATCCTCGACAGGTCCGGCATCGCGCGGGACCTGTTCGACGCCATGCGCCTCGTCGCCGGGCGGGTGCGCGGCGGCGTGGGGGTGCAGACCCTGCTGGTCGCCGTGGTCCTCGCCGCCATGTCGGGGATCATCGGGGGCGAGATCGTGCTTCTCGGCCTGCTCGCCCTGCCCCAGATGCTGCGCCTCGGCTACGACCGCAAGCTGGCCATCGGCATCGTCTGCGCCGGCGGCGCGCTCGGCACCATGATCCCGCCCTCCATCGTGCTCATCATCTTCGGCCTCTCGGCCAACGTCTCGATCGGAGAGCTGTTCACCGCCTCCTTCGTGCCCGGGGTCATGCTGGCCGCCTTCTATGCCGGCTACGTCCTGCTGATCGGCTACCTGCAACCGCACAAGGCGCCGGTGCCGACCGAGGTGGACACAAGGCCCCTGGCCGAACGGCTCAAGCTGCTGCGCGGGCTGATCCTGCCGCTGCTGGTGGTGGTCTTCGTCCTCGGCTCGATCTACGGCGGCATCGCCTCGGTGACCGAGGCCTCGGCCATCGGCGTGGTCGGCGTGATCCTCTCGACCATCCTGCGCGGCGAGTTCACCCTGCGGATGATGTCCGACGCCGCGCTTCAGACCCTGCGGACCTGCGGCATGATCGTCTGGATCGGGGTCGGGGCCACGGCGCTGATCGGGGTCTACAACCTGATGGGCGGGATCGACTTCATCGAGCAGCTGCTGCTCGGCGTCTCGGACACGCCCATCGTGGTGCTGCTGGTGATGATGGCGATCCTGGTGGTGCTGGGGATGTTCCTCGACTGGGTCGGGATCGCGCTGCTGACGGTGCCGATCTTCGCGCCCATCGTGGTGGAGCTGGGCTACGACCCGATCTGGTTCGGCGTGCTCTTCTCGCTGAACATGCAGATCTCGTTCCTCTCGCCGCCCTTCGGCCCGGCGGCCTTCTACCTGAAGAGCGTGGCGCCGCCCGACATCTCGCTGGGAACGATCTTCATGTCCCTGCTGCCCTTCATCGGGTTGCAGGTCCTGGCCCTGGGGCTGGTGATCGCCTTCCCGCAGATCGCGCTCTGGTACCAGTAGCCGCGCCCGGATCCATTCCGGCACACCCCGGCGGCGGCTGACCCCGACCGGCGGCCGGATCTATCCACCGGGCCGAATCTGTTGACACGGCCGATCACGGCGCCGTATGACACCGATGTCATGACACCGATGTCACCGGCAGGTGCATGGCACGGGAGGATCACATGCCGACGATCTACGACGTTGCGAAAGCGGCCGGCGTCTCGCCCAAGACCGTCTCGCGCGTCCTGAACCGGGACGCCCCGGTCGGCCAGGCCACGCTGGAGGTCGTCCAGAAGGCGATCGACGATCTGGGCTACGTTCCCTCCAACGCCGCCCGCGTCATGCGGTCGAACCGCTCCGGCCTGATCGGGCTGATCACCGGGGCGATCTCGAACACCCAGGAATCCGCCGAACCGGCGGGCCTGCCCGAACTCTACATCGTCCAGGGCGTGCAGGACGTGATCGGCGGCGCGGCCAAGACGCTGATGATCGCCGACACCGGCGGGACCTCGGCCACCGTGCCGGGCCTTGTCACCACCTTCCGCGAACACCGGGTCGAGGGGCTGATCTACGTCGCCGACTACCACCGGCACACCCGCTTCGAGGCGCGGCGCGGCAACCCGCCGACCGTGCTGGCCAACTGCTACGACGAGGCCGGAACGCCCGCCGTGGTGCCCGACGACCGCGCCTGCCAGGCCGACCTGGTGGCGCGCCTGATCGCGGCCGGGCACCGGCGCATCGGCTACCTGACCCTCGGCACCCACATGGACGCCACCCGCCTGCGCACCCTCGGCTACCGCGACGCCCATGCCGCCGCCGGGCTGCCCGTGGACGAGGCCCTGATCGCCGAGGCCTATACCGACGACCACGCGCCGATGACCGGCGCGCTGGCCGCGATGCTGGCCCTGCCCGAGCCGCCCACCGTGATCTGCTGCGGCAACGACGAGATGGCGATGCGCCTCTACGGGATGCTGCGCACCCGCGGCATCGCGGTGCCCGAGCAAATCTCGGTCGCCGGCTTCGACAACTACCGCGCCATCGCCGACGGTGCAAACGTGCGCGGATTCCTGTCTCTTAT
>JAMWZF010000156.1 GCA_024304875.1 Paracoccaceae bacterium | reverse complement strand
CCCGCCGATCCGCACCGCAAGCCGGTCCACGTCGCGGATGTCGAGCTCGCCGATGCCGCAGCGCCCCTCGGCCATGGCCGACAGGGTCGAGGGCACGTCGTGGCCGAGGGCGTTGATCGTCCCCGCCCCGGTGATGACGACCCGGCTCACCCTTTCTGGGCCTCCACCAGCGCCGCGACGGCCCCGATGATGGCCGCGACCGAGGAGATGCAGGCCATCGCCCTGCGCCACCGTCCCCATGCCGTCTGCATCGTGCCCGAAAAGCGCGAGGAGCGCACGACCGAGGGCGGGCTGGAGGTGGCCCGCGAGGAGAACCGGCTGGCCCATTTCATCGCCCCCCTGCGCGAGGCGGGCTGCCGGGTGTCGATCTTCATCGCCGCCGACCGCCGCCAGATCGAGGCGGCCCACCGAATCGGCGCCGAGGTGATCGAGTTGCACACCGGCGCCTATTGCGACGCCCTTGCCGAGGGCGACATGGCCGCCCATGCGCGCGAGCTGGAGGCGCTGACCGAAATGGCCGCCTTCGCCGACAGCCTCGGCCTCGAGGTCCACGCCGGCCACGGGCTGACCTACGATACCGTGAAGCCCATTGCCGCCCTGCCACAGGTGAAGGAGCTGAACATCGGCCACTTCCTGATCGGCGAGGCGATCTTCCGCGGCCTGACCCCGGCGGTGCAGGAAATGCGCCGCCTGATGGACGAGGCCCGCACGTGACCCCGACCGCGGCCGAACTGGCCGCGCTGGAGGCCGTGATCGAGGCGGCGCTGGAGCGGTTCGTCCCCGGCGAAGGACCGGTGTTCACCGCCGCCGTGGTGAAGGACGGCAAGACCATCGCGCTGGCGCCGAACGAGGTCTCGAACGCCTGCGACCCCTCGCGCCATGCCGAGATCGTCGCCATGGCCCGCGCGGCGCAGGCGGTCGGGGGCACGGACCTGTCGGGCGCGACCCTGGTTGCCTCGATGCAGCCCTGCGAGATGTGCCTTGCCGCGATGCGCTGGGCCGGGATCGACCGGCTGGTCTTTGCCATGACGCAGGAGAGGGCGCCGGACTTCTTCCAGTTCCCCGCCCTCGGGATCGCCGATTTCCACCGCGCCAGCGGCGCAGCCTTCGACTGGCACGGCGGCACCGGGGCGGACCGGCTGGCGGAGATCTACACCTGACAGGTGGCGCGGGGGCGCTATCATCGAGCCTGAAAGGACCCGCCCATGACCTGCCTCAAAGCCGTCCTCGCCCTTGCCGCCCTGCCCGGCGTCGCCGCCGCCGAACCGCTGGTCCGCGACTGCGACAGCTGGATCGCCAGCGCCCGCAACCTGTCTATCCCCTACGAGGACGCGATCCGCGAATACGGCAACGGCGAGGTGGCGGTGATGTCGATGGCGGTGGACGAGCCCGCCTGCTGCGGGGCGCACCTGATGGTCCTCTACCCCGAGTTCCCGGACGAGCCCTTCCGCGCCTGCCGCATCGTGACCACGCCCGAGGAAATGGGCTGGGGCCGGCTGGACCTGGCCGAGACCGTCAGCGCCTACGACCCCTCGATCGGGCTGATCCTGAGCATCCCGGCCAGCGTCTTCGACGGCCAGGAGTTCCAGCCCTTCACCCTGCGCGTGGTGATCAACCGGGCGACCGGCACCGTCACGGCGACCGAGGAGCCCTGATCACCAGCGGGCCGGATCGCCCAGCCCTTCCTCGGCGATCCGCGCCTTGAGCCAGCGGGCGAAGGTGCGGGCGGCGGGCGTCATGCTCCGGCCGGGAGCGGTGATCAGCGCGTAGTGGTGCGCCGTCCGCCGCGGCTGCGGGAAGGGCGCGACGAGGGGACCGCGGGCCAGCGTGTCCCGCGCCAGCGTCTCGAAGGCGAGGAAGACGCCCATCCCCGCGATCGCCGCGTCGAGGCAGAGCGAGGCTTCGGGGAAGGAGGGCCCCGGTCCGAGGATGGCTGCCGACAGGCCCAGCGGAGCCAGCCAGTCGTCCCAGCCGAACATCGCGTGACTGTCCCGGATGATCGGCATCTCCGCCAGGTCTTCCGGGGACCTCATCCGCTCGGCCAGGGCCGGGGCGCAGACCGGCAGGATCAGCTGGTCGAAGAGCTTTTCTGCCTCCACCCCGCGCCAGGTGCCCGCGCCGATGCGGATGCCGAAGTCGACGTCCTCGCGCAGCGGGTCGACCAGCCGGGTTTCGGGATCGAGCAGGACCGTGATGCCGGGATGGGCGCGGTAGAACTCGGGCAGCCGCCAGATCAGCCAGCGCGAGGCGAAGATCGGCGCGACCGAGAGCGTTACCGCGCTGTCCCGGTCCCGCGCCAGCCGGCCTAGGGCCGCGTCGATCCGGCCGAATCCCTCGCCGAGCGCGTCGAGGAAGCCGAGCGCCTCGGCCCGGGGAACGAGCCCGCCCGGCGTGCGCTCGAAGAACGTCCGGCCCAGGGCCGCCTCGGCCTTGGCGATCTGCTGGCTGACCGCGCCCGACGTCACGCCCAGTTCGGCCGCGGCGCCGGCGAGGCTGCCCTGACGTGCCACGGCCTCGACCGCCCGAAGGCCCTTCAGGGCAATGAGGTTCAGGTTCTTCATTCAGAAAATCTAAAGCCATCGCGCCAACATCTGCAATGCAGATCATGCGATGAGCGCACATATGACACGATAGAAAGGAGACATCCGATGCAATGGTTCAGAAAACCGAAATCCACCAAGCAGCCCGCCCCCGGTGACGGCCTGCTCGACCACCCCGACCTCAGCCGCCTGCCGGCCGAGGTGCTGGCCGACCTGCCGATGCCGCGGCCCTGCATGCCGATCGCCCTCGCCGACCGGCGCTGCGCCTGACACCGGCGTCCAAGCGTAGAAAAGCCTTGGGCCGCCGGGTCGCTCCGGGCGATAGTCGGCCCGCCGACGTACCCCGGAGCCGCCGATGATCGAACACGCCGTCTTTCTGTCCCTCGCCCCGGGGCACGACCCCGCCGAACTGGCCGGGGTGATGGACGGGCTGCGGGCCCTGGTCGGGGAGATCGACGGCTTCACGGGTTTCCGCAACGGCCCCAACATCGACGCCGAGGGCAAGTCGCCGGACCACCCCTACGGCTTCATCTGCACCTTCGAGGACCGCGCCGCGCTGGACTGCTATGCCGCCGACCCGCGGCACCGGGCGCTGGGTGCGCGGCTCGTCGCGCTCTGCTCCGGCGGGGCGGAGGGCATCGTGGTCTACGACCTCGAGGTCTGAGGGATGCGGCGCCTCGCGATCCTCGCCGGCCTCGCCGCCGCGCCTGCCACCGGGCAGACCGTCACCCCCTGCACCACCGAGGCCGACGCCCGCCATATCGTGGAGCCCTGGGAGGACCACATCCGCAGCTACGCCAACGGCGCCGTGCGGATCGCGTTGACGGACACCGGGGATCTCACTGCCGGTGCCCTGCGCGTTCTGGTCCTGACGCCACCCTACGACGGACCGAACGGGGCGCGGTATTGCCATGTCATCGGCTGGACCGAAGACGTCGGCTTTGCCACCCTGCGCTTCGGCGACATGATCCCGACCTACGATCCGGCGACCGGCCTGACCCTCGCGGTGCCCGCCCGCTTCTACGATCCGGCGCTCGATATGTCGAACACGGGCCTCTTGCAGATCCGGGTGAACCAGGCCACGGGCGACGTTCTGGCCGCCTTCCTGGTCACCGGCGGGGATTGACCGCGATCAGGGCTGGTTCAGGGTCACGCCGTCCCAGGCCTTGCCGGGGACAAGGTCCCTAATCTCGACCTCGGACGTGTCGGACGTGTCGGACGGGGCGGGGACAAGCGCCGCAAACGCATCGGCAAGGTTGGCGCGCATGAGCGACTCGGACTTGCGCCGGTCGGCCGAGGGATGCTCGGGAAAGAACTGGATCGACGGATTGGTGTTGATCTCGAACACCTGCATCCGGCCGCCTTTCCAACCGAAATCGACCCTGCCGAAATCAAGGCCGGCGACGTCGAAGACGCGGCGGACGGTGTCGGTCAGGGGGTAGTCGCGCATCTCGGCCAGCTCGCGGGCGTAGTCCTCGGGGCGGCCCCTGTTGCGGGTCCCGCGCTTGGCCATCCAGCCGGTCTCGTTCACGGTCAGGGCGCGCACCACGCGGTCGCCCACCATGTAGGCGGCGTCCTTCTGGTAGTGGCCCTCCTCGGGCGGTGCGGCCGCGCCGTCTACCTGGTCGGCGGCGAATTCCACGAACATCAGGTCCGACAGGGGCCGGCCCCTGGACCGGGAGGCGGCAAGGGCGGCCTCGGCCTCGGCCATGGTCCGCAGGATCGCCGATTCCGTCCCCCGGTGACTGGCGATGGTGCGCAGGAAACAGGGAAAGACCTCGGGCATCTCGCCGTGTGCGGGCAGCCAGCAGCGAAAGTCGCTGAGGCCCTCGGCCCGCAGGCGCCGGATCAGGGCGGGCCGCGGCAGCCACCCCCGCGGATCGTTCAGCACCGTGAGGCCCGCCGCCGTCAGCCGGTCGTGCACCTTGCCCAGCACCTCGAGATACCAGCTGTGAAGCCGTTCGAAATCGGTCAGCACGTAGGTCGCGGCGGGCAGGACGGACTGGCCGAGCAGCCAGTCGTATCCGCGCCTCTCCAGCGTCACGCCGCGCCGGTCCAGCGCCTTGGTGATCTTGCGGGGCGGAGCGCGGTGCGCCCGCGTCGCAACGTAGATCAGGCGTCGCTCGTACGCCGGGGCCGGCGCCTTGAGATTGACATAGGATCGAAGCCGTGTGAGCGTTTTCACGAAGTTGACCTTGTACAGAGGACACCCCGTCATGAAATCCATTTCCCCGGACATGAGCAAGCTGCTCGGCTACCGCCTGATCGCGGGGTCCGAGGCCGCCGAGGCGCGGATCTCCGACAAGACGGGCGACGTGAAGTCGCCGGTCCGGATCAGCGACAAGATCGGCACCAAGACCGGTGCGGTCAAGACCGGCCCGATGACGATGATCGGTGACAAGACCGGCATCGTGAAGGGTGACAAGGTCGTCTGACCCTGCCGTGAACCTGACGGGGTTTCAGCCGAACGCGGCGCGCGCCCGCGTGCTCGACGCGCGGATGCACGCCGAGCTGGCGGCAAGCCTCGGTCACCTGGCCGAGGTCACGGCATCGGCCGATGCCGCGCTGGCGCTGGACATCGAGGCCGAGGCGTCGCGTCTCAGCGCCGGCCGCCGTGTCCCCGCCGACGTATTCGCGGCCTATTTCATCCTGACCGAGGCCCTGATCGACGGCGACGAAGCGGCCGCGCGCGCCGCCCTCGGCCGGATCGCCGCCGCCCCCGAGCGGCCGGCCGAGAGAACGATCCACCGGGCAGGCGCCCCCGAAGACGACGGGCTGGTCCGGACCCTGCTGGCCCGTCAGGGCGGTCCGATCAAGTCCTTCGCCGCGGTCACCGCCGAGGAGGCGGCCGCTTTCGACACGCTCCTCAAGGACGCTTTCGCGCTCCTGTCCGCCGCCGCGCCTGTCCTGGCAGAAGAGCTGTCGATCCTCCTGCGCGGGGTCCTTCTGGCCCGGCCCTCGGACCCGGCCGTCTTCAACTTCGACGGGGCATCGCACTACCAGTTCTGGGGTCTTGTGATGCTGAACCCCGATCACATGCCGAGCACGCTCAAGCTGGCCGAGACCCTGGCCCACGAGGTTTCGCACATGCTGCTGTTCGGCATGACAGTGGACGAACCCCTGGTGCTGAACCCCGATGAAGAGCTCTTTGCCTCGCCCCTGCGCGAGGACCTGCGGCCGATGGACGGGATCTTTCACGCCACCTACGTCTCGGCCCGCATGACGATGGCGATGACCGCCCTGGCGGCCTGCGATGCGCTGACCGAAGCCGACCGGGACGCGGCGCGCCGCATGGCCGAAACCGACCGGCGCAATTTCGAGGCCGGCGACGCGGTGATCCGCGATCATGGCCGGCTGTCCGCCACCGGCGCCGAGGTGCTGGACGCCGCGCGCGACTGGATGGAGCGCGCCGCCGCCGGAACCGCGCTGCCGGCATGATCCTCGGCATCGGCACGGACCTGTGCAACATCGAGCGCATCGCCGGCACGCTGGACCGCTTCGGCGACCGGTTCCGCAATCGCGTCTTCACCGAGATCGAACAGGCCAAGGCCGAACGCCGGGCCGATACGCCGGGCACCTACGCCAAGCGCTGGGCCGCCAAGGAGGCCTGCTCCAAGGCGCTGGGCACCGGCCTGCGCATGGGAATCGCCTGGAAGGACATGGCCGTCAGCAACATCCGCACCGGCCAGCCGGTGATGCACCTGACCGGCTGGGCGGCCGAACGGCTGGCGGCGATGACGCCCGAGGGCCACGAGGCGGTGATCCACGTCACCCTGACCGACGACCACCCCTGGGCGCAGGCCTTCGTCGTGATCGAGGCGCGGCCGGTCGCGTGACGGAAACACCGACGCAGGCGTCGCCCAGGTGGCGGGGCCGCCCCGATCATCGCTTTCGCCCTCGGTGGCCGATGGGACCTTGCGGCACCGGTCCCGACCCCTGCTGGCGGGGGCCGCAAAGCTTGACGATCCTCCCTCACCGGATCATGTAGCCTGAAATCCCTCACCGGAGAGCGAGCAGGGATTCCCCGGGAGGCGAAAGGGCAGGCATGGCGGAAGAAACGAGCCTTTGGCGCAGTCTCGTCGAGACGGTCAAGACAGTTGTCTACGCGCTGCTTATCGCCGGCCTGTTCCGGACCCTGTTCTTCCAGCCGTTCTGGATTCCCTCCGGGTCGATGAAGGACACGCTGCTGATCGGCGACTTCCTCTTCGTCAACAAGATGGCCTACGGCTATTCCTACGCCTCCTGCCCCTCGATCCGCATTCCCCGGCTCGGAATCGACGTCACGGCCGAGAATTTCTGCGGCGTCTTCATGGGCGACGAGGACGACCCCGACTACGCCGGCGGCAACCGTCTCTGGGGCAGCCTGCCCGAGCGGGGCGACGTCGTCGTCTTCCGGCACCCGGTCACGGGACGCGATTTCATCAAGCGGCTGATCGGCCTGCCCGGCGACAGGATCCAGATGCAGGGCGGCCAACTCTACATCAACGACGAGGCGGTGCCGGTCGAGGAGACCGACCTCTTCGTCGAGACCTTCGGCCCCCAGGGCCCCCAGGGCATCCCGCCGCGCTGCGCCAACGGCGCCGTCGGGCCCGGCGGCGACTGCACCAAGGCCCGCGCTATCGAAA
>JAMWZF010000155.1 GCA_024304875.1 Paracoccaceae bacterium | reverse complement strand
GCATGTGGCCGCCCCCCCGATCCCGCCCAATGGCGGCACCTGCCCGGGCGGCCAGAGGCCGAGCGGACACCGGGCGGGGCAATAAGAACCGGAACGACAACGGGAGAGGACACTCCATGACGGACGACACCGCAGGACCGGGCATACCCGCCCCGGAAGGGGCGACGGACCTGATCGATACAGATTACGATATAGGACAGGACAATATCGAAGGGTCGGTCGGGCCGTTCGGTTTCGACATCCACAACCCGGTCTTCATGGTCTCGGGCATCGTGGTGGTCCTGTTCGTGATCTTCACCGCCCTCCTTCCGGACCTGGCGGAAAGCCTGTTCTCGGCAATGTTCGCGGCAGTCACCCAAGGTTTCGACTGGTTCTTCCTCTCGGCCGGCAACATCTTCGTCCTGTTCTCCATCGTGCTGATCCTGACGCCCCTGGGCAAGGTCCGGCTGGGCGGTAAGGACGCGACGCCGGACTACGGCTATCCGGGCTGGTTCGCCATGCTCTTTGCCGCCGGGATGGGCATCGGACTGATGTTCTACGGCGTCGGCGAGCCCCTGACCCACTACGGCACCGCCACTGGCGGGCCGAGCTACTCGGTCACCTACAACGGCGAGATGCCCGAGGGAGAGGACGCGGTTCCACCGGGATGGGACAGCCGCGCCGACTTCGAGGCGGCGATGGGGCTCAACGCGGCAAACCCTGATGCGCTTCAGGCGAGCATTGACGAAATCGTCCCCGAGGACCTGCGCGGCGACTTCGCCGCCGGCACGGTGCGGTCGGACTGGGCCCCGCTGGACGGCGGCGGCGGCGATGCCGCCGAGGCCGAAAGAGTCGCCATGGCGGCCACCATCTATCACTGGGGCCTGCACCCCTGGGCGATCTATTCGGTTCTCGCCCTGGCACTTGCCCTGTTCTCGTACAACAAGGGCCTGCCGCTTTCGGTGCGCTCGGCCTTCTACCCGATCCTCGGCGAGCGGGTCTGGGGCTGGTGGGGCCACGCGATCGACATCATCGCGGTCTTTGCCACGCTCTTCGGGTTGGCCACCTCCCTGGGGCTCGGCTCCAGCCAGGCGGCGGCGGGCCTGACCGACCTGTTCGGCAGTGGCGTCGCAGAGGAAGGCACCCGGCAGTTCCTGGGCATGTCCTTCGGCAACCCCCCCGAAAGCGGGACCGAGAATTCGAACCTGCTGCTGGTCCTGCTGATCGCGGCCATTACCGGATTGGCGCTGATCTCGGTCGTCCGCGGGCTCGATGGCGGGGTCAAGATCCTGTCTGAGATCAACATGGGGCTTGCCCTGGTGCTGATGCTCTTCGTGCTGCTGGCAGGGCCGACCTGGAACCTGCTGACCGGCTTCGTCGCGAACCTGGGTGCCTACGGCCAGTACCTTCTGGCACTGTCAAACCCCTTCGGGCGCGAGGACGTCAACTTCACGCAGGGCTGGACGAGCTTCTACTGGGCCTGGTGGATTTCCTGGTCGCCCTTCGTCGGCATGTTCATCGCCCGGGTCAGCCGGGGGCGGACCGTGCGCGAGTTCATCACCTGCGTGCTGCTGATCCCCTCGCTGCTCTGCGTGTTCTGGATGACCGTCTTCGGCGGCACCGCGATCGAGCAGCTTCAGGCCGGCAATACCGCGGCCGCGGATGCCACCCTGCCCCTGCAGCTTTTCCGCATGCTGGACGGGCTGCCCCTGGCGGCGATCACCTCCCTGATCGGGATCGTCCTGGTGATCGTGTTCTTCGTGACCTCGTCGGACTCCGGATCGCTGGTCATCGACACGATCACCGCCGGCGGCAAGGTCGATGCGCCGGTGCCGCAGCGGGTGTTCTGGGCGATCTTCGAGGGCGCGGTCGCGATCGTGCTTCTGATCGCGGGGGGACTGGCGGCGCTGCAGTCGATGGTCATCTCCACCGGGCTCATCTTTGCCGTGGTTCTGCTGGTGATGTGCTACTGCATCGTCAAGGGTCTGGCTTCGGAACCGCGCTGACCGCAGCAGCAGCCTGAAAATGCTGGCCCCCGCCCGATCCCTGTTGATCGCGGCGGGGGCTTTTCGTATCAAAAAGGTCCGCTTCGGAAAGGACCACCGCGATGTCCGCGCTCAAGATCGAAAAAGGCTCCCCCAGCCACTCCGCCTACAACCTGCGCCCGACCTTCTCGGACGTGCAGGAGCGGCACACGCTGGCCGTGATCGTCGAGAACGAGCCGGGCGTACTGGCCCGCGTGGTCGGTCTCTTCTCGGGCCGGGGCTACAACATCGAGAGCCTGACCGTCGCCGAGGTGGACCATACCGGGCACCTCTCCCGCATCACCATCGTCACCACCGGCACGCCGCAGGTGATCGCCCAGATCCACTCGCAGCTTGGCCGGATCGTTTCCGTCCGCAAGGTCCACGACCTCACGGTCGAGGGCAAGGCGGTGGAGCGGGAATTGGCCCTCTTCAAGGTCACCGGCAAGGATGACGACCGGGTCGAGGCCCTGCGCCTTGCCGACGTCTTCCGCGCCAACGTGGTGGATTCGACGCTCGAAAGCTTCGTCTTCGAGATCACCGGCACGCCCGAGAAGATCGACGCCTTCGCCGACCTCATGCGCCCCATCGGGCTGGTCGAGATGGCGCGGACGGGCGTGGCAGCGCTCTCCCGCGGGTCGAAGTAAGCACGGGGCCGCGTCCCCGCCCCCGGGTCGCCCCCGGACCGCCTCATGTCGCCCGCAAGTGACCTGGGGGCGCCCGAGCGGTGCTAGCATCGCCCCATCCACGCGATGGGAGACCGGCGCAATGGCCCGCGACATCACCGACCACAGCCTCCTGGCCGTCCGCCAGCCGATCGAGACGGCCCACGGCCTGCCCAACGCCCACTACACCGATCCCGCTACCCATGCCGCCGAGACCCGCGCCTGCCTGACCGGCACCTGGGCCGCGCTGGCGGTGGCGGCTGAGGTCCCCGAGCCTGGCGACGCCCTGCCGCTCAGCTTCCTCGGCATCCCTCTTCTCCTGATCCGGGACCGCGAGGGCGCCGTCCGGGTGTTCGAGAACATCTGCCGCCACCGCGGCATGATCCTCGTCTCCGAACCCCGCCGCATCGAGGGCGCGATCCGCTGCCCCTACCACTCCTGGTGCTACTCCACCGCCGGAAGGCTCGTCGCCACGCCCCACGTCGGCGGCCCCGGCATGAACACCCACCCCGGCATCGACCGGGCCACCCTCGGCCTCAACACCGTGCGCAGCCACATCTGGCGGGACGTGGTCTTCATCAACCTCTCCGGCGACGCCCCGCCCTTCGAGGAGGTCCATGCCGAGGCCATCGCCCGCTGGGCCGACTTCGACAGGCCCCTGCACCACGGCGGCGAAGACAGCCGGTTCACCCTTGATGTGCGATGCAACTGGAAACTCGCGGTCGAGAACTACTGCGAAAGCTACCACCTGCCCTGGGTCCATCCCGGCCTCAATGCCTATTCCCGGCTCGAGGACCACTACAACATCGAGGCGCGGGGCCGCTTCGCCGGGCAAGGCACCCACGTCTACCGGCAACTCGCGGGCGAGGATGGCCAGGTCCTCCCCGACTTCGCGGACCTGCCCGAAACATGGACCACGGCGGCCGAATACATCGCCCTCTTCCCCAACCTCCTGCTGGGCGTCCACCGCGACCACGCCTTCGCCATCGTGCTGGAGCCGGTTGACCAGAGCCACACCCGCGAACACGTCCACCTCTACTACGCCGCGCCGGGCACCGACCCGGGCCTGCGCGCCCGCAACGCCGCCCAGTGGAAGGCCGTCTTCGAGGAGGACATCTTCGTCGTCGAGGGGATGCAGCGCGGCCGAAGCGCGCCCATGTTCGACGGCGGCCGCTTCTCGCCGGTGATGGACGGGCCGACCCACGTCTTCCACGACTGGGTCGCCGGGCGGCTGATGGACGCCGATGGCTGACCTCGACGCGGCTATCCTCGCCGCCCACGCCACCGGGGACGGCCGGGCGCTCGCCCTGCTCTACTCCCGCGCGGCCGATACGGCCGACACGCCCGAGGCTGCCGCCTTCTTCCTCACCCACGCCTGGGTCTGGGCCCTGGCGACCGGCTCGGCGGAAACCGACCGGCTGCATGCACGTCTTGCGAGGGAAGGCCGGGTCTGATCTTTCGTCCCCCGCACCGGACGGTTAGGAGGGGCGCCATGACCCGCAAGATCATCATCGACACCGACCCCGGACAGGACGACGCGGTCGCCATCCTGCTGGCGCTTGCCTCGCCCGAGCTGGACCTTCTCGGCATCACCTGCGTCGCCGGGAACGTGCCCCTCGCCCTGACCTCCCGCAACGCCCGCATCGTCTGCGAACTGGCCGGGCGGACCGAGGTGCCGGTCTATCCCGGCTGCGACCGGCCCATGAGCCGCGACCTGCGCACCGCCGAGCACGTTCATGGCGGCACCGGCCTCGACGGGGTCGAGCTCTGGGAGCCGCAGATGCCGCTGCAGGACACCCACGCCGTCGACTTCCTGATCGAGACACTGCGGCGCGAGGCCCCCGGCACCGTCACCCTCTGCCCGATGGGGCCGCTGACCAACATCGGCACCGCCTTCACCCGCGCCCCCGACATCGTCGAGAAGGTGCAGGAGATCGTCCTGATGGGCGGCGCCTACTTCGAGGTCGGCAACATCACCCCCGCGGCCGAGTTCAACATCTACGTCGACCCCGAAGCAGCTGAAATCGTGTTCAAATCCGGCCGGCCCATCACCGTCCTGCCGCTCGACGCCAGCCACAAGGCGCTGACCACGGCCGAGCATGTGCAGGGCTTCCGCACCATGGGCACCAGGGTGGGCGACGCCGTCGCCGGCTGGACCGACTTCTTCGAGCGGTTCGACAAGGAGAAATACGCCAGCCCCGGCGCGCCCCTGCACGACCCGCTGGTCATCGCCTGGCTGCTGAAGCCGGACCTTTTCTCCGGCCGGCAGGTCAACGTCGAGATCGAGACCCTCAGCGACCTCACCCGCGGCATGACCGTCGCGGACTGGTGGGGCGTGACGGACCGGCCGAAGAACGCCTTCTTCGTCGGCGACGTGGACGCTGCCGGCTTCTTCGCCCTGCTCACCGAAAGGATCGGCCGCCTATGAAGCCATTGCACCTCGCCGGTCCCGAGGACCTCGACAAGCTCCTGCCCCTCGTCGCCGGCCTGCACGAGGAGATGGGCTTCGACACCGACGACGCCCACCGCGAGGCGGCGGTCGCCCCGCTGCTCGACGGCTCGCCCCACGGCGCGATCTGGCTTGTCGGCCCGCGCCGGTCCCCCGTCGGGTACATCGCCGTGACCTTCGGCTGGTCGGTCGAATACGGCGGCCTCGACGGTATCGTGGACGAGCTTTACATCCGCCCCGCCGTGCGCGGCCGCGGCATGGGGGCCGAGGCGCTGGACGCCATCGTCAAGGCGATGCGCGAGGCGGGGGTCAAGGCGCTCCACCTCGAGGCCGACGCGACGGACGAGGCGCTGATCCGCTTCTACCGCAAGGCCCGCTTCGAGGCCCGCAGCGGCTACACCTACATGAGCCAGGCGCTCTGACGCCCCTTGGGTCCGGGGCCCGAAGGCCCTAGATCAGGGGCATGACCTTCCACGCGCCCTTCGACAACAGCTATGCCCGCCTGCCGGACCGGTTCTTCACCCGCCAGGGGCCGACGCCCGTCGCCGCGCCCTCGTTGATCGCCTTCAACGCGGACCTCGCCCGCGATCTCGGCATCGACACCGGCGGCGCGGACGCGGCGACGCTGGCCGCACTCTTCTCCGGCAACGCCATCCCCGAGGGCGCGGCGCCGCTCGCGCAGGTCTACGGCGGCCACCAGTTCGGCAACTGGAATCCGCAGCTCGGCGACGGCCGCGCGCTGCTCCTTGGCGAGGTGAAGACCGGCACGCAGCGCTTTGATATCCAACTGAAAGGCTCCGGCCCGACGCCCTACAGCCGGATGGGCGACGGCCGCGCCTGGCTCGGCCCGGTGCTGCGCGAATACCTCATGAGCGAGGCCATGGCCGCCCTCGGCGTGCCCACCACCCGGGCCCTCGCAGCGGTCACGACGGGCGAGGAGGTGCTGCGCGAGACAGGCCCCCTGCCCGGCGCCGTCCTCACCCGGGTCGCCGCCAGCCACATCCGCGTCGGCACCTTCCAGTACTTCGCCGCCCGCGGCGACCGCGAGGCGCTGGCCGCGCTGGCCGATCATGTGATCACACGGCACTACCCCGAGGCCGACGGCCCCGCCGACCTGCTTCGCGCCGTGACCGAGGCGCAGGCCCGGCTGATCGCGAAGTGGATGTCCCTCGGCTTCATCCACGGCGTGATGAACACCGACAACATGGCGATCTCGGGCGAGACGATCGACTACGGCCCCTGCGCCTTCATGGACATCTATCACCCGGGCAAGGTGTTTTCGTCCATCGACCGCGGCGGGCGCTACGCCTATGGGAACCAGCCGCAGATCGCCTTGTGGAACCTCGCCCAGCTGGCCTCCTCCCTCGTGCCGCTGATGCCCGATCAGGATGCGGCTGTGGAGGAATTCACCACCATCATCAATACCTTCGGGGACGTTTATCAGGCGGAATGGACCCGGCTCTTTGCCGCCAAGCTGGGCCTCGGGCCGGACGCGGACCCGGACCTCGCCATGCGGCTGCTGACCTGGATGGCGGAGGAGCAGCGCGACTTCACCACCACCTTCCGCGCGCTGGCCGAGGGCGAGGACATCGGCGCCGAGGACTGGCGCGCCGAGTGGCACGAGCAGACCCCCGACCTCGCCATCGCCCGCGTGGCGAACCCCGTTGTCGTGCCGCGCCTGCATCTGATCGAAGGTGTGATCACGGCCGGCGTGCAGGGCGATTTCGGCCCGTTCCACGACCTCCTCGCACGCATCACCGCCCCCTTCGAGGACGCCCCCGAGGCCTACCGCCGCCCGCCGCAGCCCGAGGAAGAAGTCACCCGCACCTTCTGCGGCACATGAAAAAGGCGGCCCGAAGGCCGCCTCTTCAACCGACAGGGCGCACCTTATTCGGTGACCCGAACCTCGGTCATCACGTCAGGCGCGCCGATCACGGCGCCGTTCGGCCCCTCGCCGCGCTTGATCGCATCGACCACGTCCATGCCCTCCGTCACCTCGCCGACGATGGTGTACTGGCCGTCCAGGAACGGCCCCGGCGCGAACATGATGAAGAAC
>JAMWZF010000154.1:5449-7221 GCA_024304875.1 Paracoccaceae bacterium | reverse complement strand
AATCTGGGTGGCGGAGAGGAAGGGATTCGAACCCTCGAGACGGTTTCCCGCCTACACACTTTCCAGGCGTGCGCCTTCGACCACTCGGCCACCTCTCCGCCGGCGGGGATAGCCGCAAACGCGGGGCCAGTGCAAGGGGCGGATATGGGTTCTTTCGCGTCGGCGCTCGTCTCTCGCGTCCGGGTTGCGATGGCGGCTCTCCCGCGCTACCGCGATCCCATGATGTTCATGTCGTCTTCCTTCCTCCTGGTCTGAGCGACCCGCCGCTCGGGGCGCGCGAGCGCCTGCCACCAGGACAGCAGGCTGCGCCCAGGGCGCCAGCCGCAAGATGGACATGACATGACTCACTTCGACGCCGGCCTCACCGAGGCCCAGATCCGCAGGTTCGTCGACGACGGCGCCTGCCGCATCGACGAAGCTTTCTCCGCCGACCTCGCCCGCGAGTGCCGAAGGGCGCTATGGGCCGAGATCGGTCTCTCCCCGGACGCGCCGGACGCCTGGACCCGGCCGGTGATCCGCGTCGGCCACATGGCTACCCCGCCTTTCGTCACCGCGGCCAACACCCCCCGGCTCCATGCCGCCTACGATGCCTTGGCGGGGAGCGGCCGATGGCTGGCGCCGCGGGGGCTCGGCTCCATTCCGATCCGCTTTCCCTCCGATCTGCCACCCGGGGACGACGGCTGGCACGTGGATGCCGGTTTCGGCACCGAGGCCCCGGATTTCATGGACTGGCGGGTGAACGTGACGAGCCGTGGGCGGTCGCTTCTCATGCTGTTCCTCTTCTCGGATACCGGAGAGGCGGACGCGCCGACGCGGCTGCGGCTCGGCTCGCACCGGCAGATCGCACGGGAACTGCTGCCGCACGGTCCCGCGGGAGCCACCCTGCGGCAACTGGCGGCGGAGGGGTTCGCCTCGACCGGGGACTGCCCCGAGACCCTTGCGACCGGGCCGGCGGGGACGGTCTGGCTCTGCCATCCGTTCCTCGTCCATGCCGCCCAGCCGCACCGGGGGCGCGAGCCGCGGTTCATGGCGCAGCCGGCCCTGCTGCCGACCCATGACTTCGACCCCGCCCTGCCGCCCTCGCCGGTCCAGGTGGCGATCCGTGAGGCCTGCGGCCTGACGTTCTGAGGCTGGCCGGGGACTCCGGAACGCTGGCGTTCTGGAGTCCTCGGATCACCGGCAACGCCTTCGAAACTCGACGAAAGTGCAGGCCGAAGACAGTCGACCGGCGGCCGCGGTCATCATCTTTGCTGGCCCAGCCGGGGCCGCTCAGTCCAGGTGGAGATACACCCGCCTGTTCTGCCGGCCCTTCTTCTCGATCTTGCCGATCCGGGCCTGGCCGATCTCGAGCGTGCCGGCGACATGGGTGCCGCCGCAGGGCTGCAAATCGGCGGTCGCCTCGCCCTGTCCGATCCGGATCAGGCGGATGCGGCCCGAGCCGCGCGGCGGCATCACGGACATCGTCTTGACCAGTCCCGGGTTGGCGTCGAGCTCGGCATCGGAGATCCATTCCTCGCTTACCGGGAAGTCGCAGGAGATCAGGCAGTTGAGGTCCCTTTCCAGGGCCTCCTTGTCCTGCGGCGCCTCGGCCATGTCGAAGTCGAGCCGACCCTTGCCTTCGGAAATCGACCCGCCGGTCACCGGCAGGGGGATGACCACCGACAGAAGATGCAACGCCGTGTGCACCCGCATCAGCCGGTGCCGCCGCTCCCAGGCCAACGTCTGGCGCAGGACCGTCCCCGGAACGGGCAGGCGGGCGGGCCCGGCGGGGG
>JAMWZF010000154.1:2705-5439 GCA_024304875.1 Paracoccaceae bacterium | reverse complement strand
CTTCACCGTGGTCGCGATCTCGATCTCGCCGCCCTGCCACTTCAGATGGCCGCTGTCCCCCGGCTGGCCGCCGCCGGTCGGGTAGAAGATCGTCTGGTCGAGCACGATGCCCCCCTCGTCGGTCAGGCGCTCGACCATGGCTCCCGCCTCACGCAGGTAGGGCTCTGAGCGAAACAGCATCTCGGTCATTTGTCGGCCTCTCCCGAACCTGTGTCATGCTGCGCCATGTCCTCGGCGTCCGGCCTGGCGGCCTCGGTCCGCGGCGAGGGGCGCGCGGGGGCGGTCGTCCCCCCGTCCGAAGGCGCTGCGCTGCGCAGCCAGACATCCCGCTGCGGGAACGGGATCTCGAAGCCTTCCTCGGCGAAGCGCCGGGCGATCTCGTGATTCATCTCGGTCTGCACGTTCAAAATCCAGTTCACGTCGCGCAGGATGGCGCGGATCTCGAAATCGAGGCTGCTGTCCCCGAACCCCTTGAAGAGCACGAACGGCTTGGGGTTGAGAAGCACCATAGGGTGCGCCTCGGCCACCTCCTGCAGCACGTCGGACACCCTGTGCGTGTCGGCGCCGTAGGCCACGCCGACCGGCAGGACCAGCCGCCCGACCGAATTGCCGCGCGTGTAATTCGTCACCGTGCCCGAGACGAGATCGGCATTGGGCACGATCACGTCGGTCCGGTCGAAGGTCTCGATCCGGGTGGAGCGGACCGAGATGGACCGGACGTAGCCCATCTGCCCGCCGACCTCGATCCAGTCGCCCTCGCTGATGGGCCGCTCGATCAGCAGGATGATGCCCGAGACGAAGTTGCTCACGATGTTCTGCAGGCCGAAGCCGATGCCGACCGAGAGGGCGCCGGCGACGATGGCGAGGCCGGAAAGGTCGATGCCCGCCGTCGTGATGGCGATGACGGCGGCGAGGAAGATGCCGACGTAGCCCACGCCTGCGCTGACCGCGTTCTGCCCGCCGACGTCCAGCCGGGTGCGCGGCAGGACCGAGGATTTCAGCGCGCCCTGAAGCAGCCGCACGGCCGTGTAGCCGACGACGAAGACCAGCACGAACATCAGGAAGTTGGAGGGCGAGATGTTGGTCCCGCCGATGTCGAAACCCTCGCGGAACCGCGCCCAGAGTTCGGTCAGGTCGGTCACCCGCGCGCCCCAGATCAGCGCCAGCAGCGGCATGGCGGCGAGCGTGAGCAGGAAGGCGATGATGACGGGGATCAGACCGTCGCCGCCGTTCTCCTCGCTGCCCGCGACGAGGCCGTAGAGATCGAACACCAGCCGCTGCATCAGCACCAGCACGCCAAGCAGGTAGAGTGTGCCGGCCGACGGCAGGATCACCATCTCGAAGGCGGCAACGTAACCCAGCGCCCCAAGCACGACGCCGGTGACGACGGTGACGACCAGAAGCCGCCCGATCAGGGCCAGCAGGACGTCACGGAACCCACGGGGCACGTCCGGCCCGTCGTCCTGTTCGGCGTGCGCCTCGACGACCGAAACCCGACCGGTCAGGAAGATCCGGCCGATCTGGAAGAGCATGATCGAGACGACGAGGCCGAAGGGCGCGAGCAGGACCGACGCCGAGGCGCCGGTGATGCCGTTCTGTTCGGCCCAGTACGCGACGATGCTCTCGGCCGCGACGGCCCAGCCCATCCACCGGAACTGGCGGGTGAGCTGGCCCCGGGCCTCCTGCGTGAGGCCAAGCGGCCCGAGCGGCCCCCCGGGGTCGTCCGACTGGAGGTGATGGCCAAGCCAGTATGCGACGATCGGATAGAGGCCGAAGATCGGCAACGTGCTGACCAGTGACGTCAGTCGCCGCCCGGTCAGGCCGGTGCTGACGACGGCGCCGGCGAGGGCGACAAGGCCAAGGAACGGTAGGATCACCTGGCCAAGGGAAAGGATGAAGGTCCAGACCCCTCGTCCCCGTCTGGACCGCGCCCGCACGGTCCCTTCCAGCCAGGCGGTCCACCGACTTCCGCGCATGAGCAGCACGCTACCGATCGCCAGCAGGATCGCGGTGGCGTGCCAGTTCCCGCGCAGCTCCATCATTCGGGTCGGGTTGTCGAGCGCGGCCCTGAACTCGGTCTGCATCGACCGAAGCGCCTCGGCCGCGGCCGAGACCGCCCGCGGCCAGACGGCCGGGTTCAGCGGCGAGGTATCGCGCTCCATGAGGCGGGCGGCCTGCCGTTCCCGCACCAGCGCGTCGATCTCGGCGATCAGTCCGTTGGCCTCGGCATAGGCCTCGGCAGCCAGGGCACCGGGGGCGCGCAGATCGGCCAGTTCGGCCTGCAGGGCGGCACGCCGCGCCGCGATGGCGGGGCTTTCCTCGCCCCCCTCCGGCGGCTCGCCAAGCGCGTCGAGCTGGGCGGTCACGGTCTGGATCCGCCGGGCGTTGGCGTTCTGGCGCGTCAGGAAGGTCTCGCGCCATTCGGCCAGCTCGGTCCGCAGGTCCTCGAGCGCCGGGGTGGAGGCGCGTCCGGCGTCGATCGCTTCGATCGCGCGGTCCACGACCTCCTGCCATTCGTCGGCTTCGGTCTCGGTCAGCCCCTCCCGGCCGTCGAGCAAGGGCGCCAGCGCGGTACCGGGGTCGTTGAGAAGCTCGGCCGGCAACCTGCTTTCGGCGACAGGCGCATTCCGGTCCACAGCGGTCTCTTCAGGAGTGTCCGCGCCGTCGGCGGACCCGGTCTCCGGCGTCGCGTCAGCCGCCTGCCCCTCGTCGGCGACCGGCGGCGTCGCCGGAC
>JAMWZF010000154.1:0-2695 GCA_024304875.1 Paracoccaceae bacterium | reverse complement strand
GCCCTCACCCGCTGCGTCCTGCGCCAGCGCCGGGCCGGCGGTCAGGCACAGTGCCAGCGCCAGCCGGACCAGACCCGCGCGCCAAGGCCGCATCAGGCCTCCTCGAAGACCGTGGGAAGCTCCGGCGCCTCGGCCTCCATCCAGGCCGGCACCGGCAGGTTCTTGGACCGCAGGAAGCCCGGGTTGTAGAGCTTGGACTGGTAGCGGTTGCCGTAGTCGCAGAGGATGGTCACGATCGTGTGCCCCGGCCCCATCTCGCGGGCCATCTTCGTGGCACCCGCGATGTTCACGCCCGAGGAGCCGCCCATGCAGAGGCCCTCCTCCGCCAGAAGGTCGAAGACCGTCTGCACGGCCTCGGCGTCCGGGATCCGGTAGGCCATGTCGGGGGTGAAACCCTCGAGGTTGGCGGTGATCCGCCCCTGGCCGATGCCCTCGGTGATCGAATTGCCGGGGTTGTCCTGGCCGGTGTAGATCTTGAACATGCCGGCGCCTTCAGGGTCGCTGAGGGCGACCTTGACGCCCTTGGGCTGAAGGACCTGCGCGACGCCCGCCAGCGTCCCGCCCGAGCCCACGGCGCAGGTGAAGCCGTCCACCTTGCCACCCGTCTGCTCCCAGATCTCGGGACCGGTGCCCTCGACATGGGCCTGCCGGTTGGCGGTGTTGTCGAACTGGTTCGCCCAGATCGCGCCGTTGGGCTCGGTCCTGGCCAGCTCGGCCGCCAGACGGCCGGAATATTTCACGTAGTTGTTCGGGTTCTTGTAGGGGACCGCGGGAACCTCGACCAGCTGCGCGCCGGCCAGGCGGATCATGTCCTTCTTCTCCTGGCTCTGGGTCTCGGGGATGACGATGATCGTCCTGAACCCCATCGAGGCACCGACGAGGGCCAGCCCGATGCCGGTATTTCCCGCGGTCCCCTCGACGATGGTGCCGCCGGGTTTGAGCTCGCCCCGCGCGATGGCATCGCGGATGATGAAGAGGGCCGCCCGATCCTTGACCGACTGGCCCGGGTTGAGGAACTCCGCCTTGCCCAGGATCGTGCAGCCGGTCTCCTCGGAGGCGCGGCGCAGCCTGATCAGGGGGGTGTTGCCGATGCTCTCGGCAAGGCTGTCGCGGATGGTCAACGCGGGGTCCTCCAGTCGTGGTGTCCCAGACCTAGGCTGCGGGCCCTGTCGGCGCAAGCCGCGACGGGTCAGGCCCGCAGTCGGGGCCGCTCCCGGGCCAGCCACAGAAGCATCATCGCCAGCGGCGCGACATTGATCTCTCCGCTCGCCACCAGGTCCATCGCCTCGTCGAAGGACAGCACGTGGCTGCGGATGTCCTCATGCTCTTCCGGGTGGCCGCCGATGAACCCGGACTCGAAGTCCAGGTCGCAAACTGCGAGGAAGCAATGGAAAAAGTCGGTGGAGTAGCCGGGAGAGGCATAGACCCCGGTCATCGGCCGGATGTCCCTCAGGTCCAGCGCCGCCTCTTCCACCGCCTCGCGCCGGGCGGTCTCGACAGGCTCCTCACCGGCATCGACCATCCCCGCGATCGGCTCCAGAACCCGGGCGCAGGCGTCGCCGCGCATCGCGGGACCAAAGCGAAACTGTTCGATGACCAGCACACGGTCGCGCACCGGGTCATAGGGCAGGACGAGGGCCGCGTCGAAGCCGATGAAGGCCTCGCGGTCCAATGTCTCGCCGCGGCTGCCGTCGAACCGCCGGACCGAGGCGCGGATCGGCTGCAACTGGAAGAAGCCGTCGTAACCCCCTTCCCTGCTAACAATTTCCGGATGTGATGCACCGGCAGGGCTGCGCCGGGTCTGGGGGGCGAGGCGCCCTGCAAGCTGGCGGGCCCAGGCGCGGGCGCGGATGAAGGGATAGCGCCGCGCCACCTCGCGGGCCGAGATGAGGCCGTGCCGCGCCATGACCTCGCGCGCCGTGGCGAGGGTCAGATCGCCCCAATCCCGCACCCAGTCGTCGAGGTCCCAGTCCGGGCCGGCCCGCCAGAGGCCCGGGTCGGGCCAGTAGACCCGCGCCCCGACTGCCCCGTCTTCCGTCTCGACCTGCATCACCTTCGTGCCGTAACCGAAGCCGAGCTCGTAGAAATCGAGTCGCGAGAGGTCCGCATCGGTCAGCCCGGTGACAAGCAGTCCCTCGGCCCCGCCCCCGCCCGTCTCGATCAGCGGAAAGGCTTCGCCCTCGGCCCAGGCGACCCGATGTCCCGGCAGACGGGCCGAGATCACGGCGCCCGGCTCACGGCCCAGCACGGTCTCGAGCAACGGCAGATGTCGCAGCGTGCCGTAGAGAAAGACCTCGGCCATCAGTCCATCCGGTGGGCGACGGCCTCGGTGATGAACCCTGCCACGATCCCGCCGATCAGGAGCGTGCCCCAGACCTCGACCGTCGAGAGCATCAATCCGTATTCCACCATCAGGTCGAACACGGCGATCACCGCCTCTGGCGCGTTGTCGTACCGCTTGTCCCAGGAGTTGCGAAGCATCTCGGCCACGCACTGGAAGAACAGGGCCACCAGCAGCATCAGCACCGCTGCCGTCAACCCGTTGCCGATCGCATCGCGGATCGACCCTCTTGCCCTGGCGCCCAGGAACCTCCACCCGACGAGGCCGCAGAAAGCCGCGTTGACCTCGGAAAACCAGCCGACATTCCGGTCGTTCGGAAAGAGCGGCTTGATCAGCTCGGAGACATACCAGCCC
>JAMWZF010000153.1 GCA_024304875.1 Paracoccaceae bacterium | reverse complement strand
GTTGGACGAGATGTTGGAGGACTGGTCGTTCAGCACCCGGATCGTCTGATCCTTCTGGGCGTGGATCTGCATGTTCTCGCGGCCCGCCTGGGCCTCGAAGCTGATCTCGTTGAACCCCTGCCCCTGGTGGCTGTCGGCGCGGATCACGTGTTTGGTCTTGTGCGCGGGCAGCTGGTAGGGCCGGTCGGTGTCGTCGTTGAAGACGCAGCCCGTCACCAGCGGCTTGTCGGGGTCGCCTTCGAGGAACTCGACCACGGCCTCCATCCCGATGCGGGGGATGACCATGCCGCCGTAGCGGTTCGACGCGGTGTGCTGCAGGACACGGCAGCGCATCGAATGGGCGTGGGCGAGGTCCCAGTGGAAGCGGACCAGGATGCGGCCGTAGTCGTCGCAATCAATCTCACCCTCGCCCACCACGGTGGCGGTCTGCGGCCCGTGGATGCGCGGCAGCGGGGTCCGGCGCTCGGGCCGGAAGGGCGCGGTGTCGGGCATCATCACGTATTCGCCGGCGTAGTCCTTCTCCTCGGTCTCCTTGCCGGTGCTGCCGTAGGCCTGGCCCCGCAGCTTGTGCCGCGCCTTGAGGCAGAGGAACCGCTGGCCGGTCGCGCCGGGCAGCGTGTCGCCGGTCAGCGTCACCAGAGACCCCGCCCCGAGCCCCGAGATATTGCCCTGGGCCAGCGTACGCAGACCCTGCCCCCGCTCTTCCTCGAGGCGGCGGGCGGCGACGCCGCGCCCGGTGCCGGGATCGAGGTAGTCGCCCGGCCATTCATAGACCTCCTGGGCGCCGGCCGCGTAGGCCGGTTCCTCGATCCGCTCGACTTCCTGCACCACCTTGGGGGTCTTGAAGTTCCATTCGGTCAGGCGCACCGCCTCGGTCGTCATCCGACGGCCCGGCTGCCAGAGATGGAAATGCTCCTGATCGGCCTGGTGCAACCTCTCGACGCCGAAATAGGGGCGCGAGCCGCCGGCGACCTCGGGCTGGTCCGCGATCCGGTCGGTCATCACCAGACAGTGGTTCCCGGGCCCATGCTCCCAGGTCCATGTTATGCCGAAGCGTTCCATCAGGCGACTGGCGAAGGCCGCGTCGCTCTCGTTGTACTGAACCGTGTATTCCAGCTCCGGGTAATCGTCCTGCGTGCGGTCCTCGAAGACCGGCGCTCCCATGCTGCCGTAGTCCGCAAAGATCTGCGCAACGATGTCGGTCGCCTTGAGGTTGTGGAATATCCGGTTGTTCTGCCGCAGCCCGGCCACATGGAACCAGGGTTTGAGGATCAGATCGTAGCGGTTGCCGTTCTCCTCGGTGCCGATGCGCCGGCCCTCGGTCACGATGCCGTCGAAATGGCGCTCGCCCTCCGCGGATACGACCGTGACCGTGGCATGGGTGCCCAGAACGTCCTCGAGCCGGATCGCCGGATCGGCCGACAGGCTCTGGACATGCCAGCGAAAATCGCCCGAAAGCTCCTCTTCGCCATCCATCCCCGTCAGGACCAGCACGTCCTCTCCAAGAACGGTCGCCAACCTGGACCACCGGTTGACTTGCTTGAACGGAGACACCATCGAAATCGCCTTGCACCAATAATGTCCCGAAAAGTTAGGCCGGGGTCCGTCGATGAACAAGCGACAGTTGCGTGACGGCGGATCCGGACGCAATTTCCCGCTTTCGCGGAAACAACTCATCCGGCGCGGGTGAATTTCTGCAGCGTCCGTCTGTCGGGTCCATCCCCACGGACCCCGATTCGTGGCGCTTCGCGATTGGCGGATCGGCGTGCAGCCTGTCGACGGACCTCGGTCAGGGCCGGTCCGGACCTTGGCGCCGATCTCCAAGGGTCGCGGCCTGGTGCGGCATCTCCGCCTGCTCCCGGTCGAGAACCGCGTGCCATCGTTCCATGACTCTGAAGAACGTCGCGAGTTCCTCCGGCCCGACAGCCTCCTCGAGCGTCCGTTGCACACCGAGGACCTCGGGGATGATCTCGTCCAGAACCGCGCGGCCCCTGTCCGTCAGGGAAATCGCCACCAGCCGACCGTCGACATCGCCCGGCGCCTTGTTGACCAGCCCGAACCGCTCCAGCCGGCTTACCGCGCGGCTGACCCGCGGTTTCTCGAGATTGACCCGGCCCCGGATATCGCGAACCGAAACCGCCCCGGAGCCCAACAGGTGCGCCAGCACCCGCCACTCCGCGACCGACAGGTCATGACTGCGCCCGTACTCGGCCGCAAGCCGTCTGCTGACCTGCTCGGACAGGACCGCCAAGCGGTAGGGGAGGAACGCGGACAGGTTGAATTCGGACGGCATGGCGGCTTTGGCCCAAAAGGTCGTTGCAAATGCAACAATATTGACTTTCGGCTCGGGCGCAACGATAACCTCATGCACCCTCGCCGCACCTGCACCAGACCGCGCCACATTGTTGCCGGCCCATCGCCGCCCGCACCTCGGGACAGATCACAGGAGACCCCTCATGACCAAGTTCGAACCAGGCGTCACGATCCAGGCGGGCGGTGGCACCACGACGCCCGGCTACATGCCCGGCTTCGGCAACGACTTCGAGACCGAGGCGCTGCCGGGCGCCCTGCCCCAGGGCATGAACTCGCCCCAGAAATGCGAATACGGCCTCTATGGCGAGCAGCTGTCGGGCACCGCCTTCACCGACGTGCGGCCCGAGCGGACCTGGTGCTACCGCATCCGTCCCTCGGTCAAGCATTCCGCCCGCTACGAGCGCATCGACCTGCCCTACTGGAAAACCGCGCCGCATGTGCCCGAGGGCGTCACCAGCCTCGGCCAGTACCGCTGGAACCCGGTGCCGCACGAAGAGGGCCTCACCTGGCTGACCGGCATGCGCACGATGACCACGGCGGGCGACGTGAACACGCAGGTCGGCATGGCGGCCCATGTCTACCTTGTCACCGAGTCGATGGTGGACAGCTATTTCTACAGTGCCGACAGCGAGCTGCTGGTCGTCCCGCAGGAGGGCAAGCTGCGGTTCTTCACCGAGCTCGGCATCATCGACATCGCCCCGCAGGAGATCGCCATCCTGCCCCGCGGGCTCGTCTACCGGGTCGAGGTGCTGGAGGGGCCCGCCCGCGGCTTCGTCTGCGAGAACTACGGCCAGAAGTTCGAGCTGCCGGGCCGCGGGCCGATCGGCGCCAACTGCATGGCGAACCCCCGCGACTTCAAGGCGCCCGTGGCGGCCTTCGAGGACCGCGAGGTGCCGTCGACCCTGACGATAAAGTGGTGCGGCCAGTTCCACGAAACCCGCATCGGGCACTCGCCCCTCGACGTGGTGGCCTGGCACGGCAACTACGCGCCGCTGAAGTACGATCTCAAGACCTACTGCCCGGTCGGCGCGATCCTCTTCGACCACCCCGACCCGTCGATCTTCACCGTCCTCACCGCGCCCTCTGCGGTGCCGGGGACCGCGAACATCGATTTCGTGCTGTTCCGCGAACGCTGGATGGTGGCCGAGAACACCTTCCGCCCGCCGTGGTACCACAAGAACGTCATGTCTGAGCTGATGGGCAACATCTACGGCCAGTACGACGCCAAGCCGCAGGGCTTCGTCCCCGGCGGCATGAGCCTGCACAACATGATGCTGCCCCACGGGCCCGACCGCGAGGCATTCGAGAAGGCCTCGAATGCCAACCTGGGGCCGGACAAGCTCGACAACACCATGTCCTTCATGTTCGAGACCCGATTTCCCCAGCACCTGACGGAGTTCGCCGGCAAGGAGGTGCCGCTGCAGGACGACTACATCGACTGCTGGGACAGCCTCGAGAAGAAGTTCGACGGCACGCCGGGACGGAAGTGACGCGTGCAGGCGAGACCGAGGACTGCCAAATGACCGACCTCATCCGCTCCTGGGTCGAGAGCGCCAATGCGCCCGATACCGACTTTCCACTGAACAACCTGCCCTACGGCGTCTTCTCGACGGGCGACGGGACCATGCCGCGCTGCGGGGTGGCCATCGGGGACAAGATCTTCGACCTCTGCGCCGCCGAGGGCGAGGACCTCGTGACGCCCTCCGGGCAGCCGGTCTTCGACGTGCCCTACTGGAACGACTTCATGGAACTTGGTCCTGACGCCTGGGCCGAACTCCGCGCCCGGCTGACCGAGCTCCTCTCCGAAGGCGCCGAGCCGCGGCCGGACCTGCTGGTGGAGCAGGCGGACGTGCGGATGCAGCTGCCGTTCCAGGTCGCCGAATACACCGACTTCTATGCCAGCAAGAACCACGCCTTCAATGTCGGCTCCATGTTCCGGGGGCCGGAGAACGCCCTCCCGCCGAACTGGCTGCACATCCCCATCGGCTACAACGGACGGGCCTCCTCGGTCGTTGTTTCGGGCACCCCCGTCACCCGGCCGCACGGCCAGCTGAAGGGGCCGGACGACGCCGCGCCTCGCTTCGGCCCGTCACAGCGGTTCGACATCGAACTCGAGATGGGCGCCGTCGTCGGCACCGCCTCGGACGGGCCGATCTCGGTCGCCGAGGCCTTCGAGAACATCTTCGGCTACGTCCTCCTCAACGACTGGTCCGCCCGCGACATCCAGGCCTGGGAATACCAGCCTCTCGGTCCCTTCCAGTCCAAGGCGACCGCCACGACGATCAGCCCCTGGATCGTGACCGCCGCCGCGCTGGAGCCGTTCCGCACCTCGACCCCGGAGCGCGAGACGGAGCTTCTGCCCTACCTCGCCGAGCCCGCGCCCATGCTCTACGACATCGCGCTCGAGGTCGGCCTGACGCCGCAGGGCGGGCAGGAGACGGTGCTGTCGCGGACCAACGCCCGCGAACTCTACTACTCCGCCGCCCAGCAGCTGGCCCATCACACCAGCAGCGGCTGCCCGATGCGGGTGGGCGACCTTCTTGGCTCGGGCACCATTTCGGGGCCGACGAAGGACAGTCGAGGATCGCTATTGGAACTCAGCTGGGGCGGGAAGGAGCCGATCACGCTGGACACCGGCGAGACCCGCAGCTTCGTCGAGGACGGCGACACGCTGACCCTGCGCGGGGCGGCGATCGGCGACGGCTACCGCATCGGCTTCGGCGCCTGCACGGGGCAACTGATGCCGGCGCGCAAACCGGCGCATTGACCCCCCCGGACCCCCGCGGGGTGCTAGCCCTGCATGGTCCGCGCAGCCTTCGACAACGCATGCCATAGCGATCCGGCCAGGCTGCGCAGCCCGAGGAAGCAGAGCTGCGTTTCGGACCGCCGGAGGACGAAAACGCTCATGTGGTCGAGTCCCGTGCGGGTGCAGGCCCCGGGGCCGAAGGCGGCGATGTCGAGGTTTGCGAGCCGGATCAGCAGCGCCTCGAGCGGCGCGGCACCGGCGGCCGAGGCGATGTCGATGGCGGCGAACCCGTCGGTCTGTTCGGTGACCGAGCAGCCCGGCGCCTCGGCCAGGACGGCGGCCGCAAAGTCCTCGCCCGCCCTGCCCTCGGCCTCGATCATCCACTGGCCGCGCCCCGTCCAGAAGGCGCCGGTCCCATCTGATGACATGGCCCGGCCGGGCTCCGGCAAGTGCAGGCCGAAGGGGCGCGGCGCAGCCTGCCCCTTTCGCAGGGCCAGAGAGGCGAGCGCCAGGCCGGTGTTTTCGGACAGGGTCAGGCTGCCGTGGGTGTCCTGCCGGGGGGCAGTGCCACCCAGCGCGAAGGCGGGGACAAGATCAGGCACGCAGACGCTCTCCTTCGGGGTCGACGAAATGGGCGGGGACCACCTCGGCGCGAACCTCGCGCCCTTCAAGCGGGTTGGCCGCGGTGACGATTTCCCCAAGGCGCGCATCGCCGTCCTCAAGGAAGCCGAGCGCGATATGCCCCTCCAGATGCGGCGAATAGCAGGCGGAGGTGACCCAGCCCTGGTCCGTATCGAGGCTCTGCGCCGCGCCCTCCGCGAAAAGGTGCGAGCCGGCGGCGATCCGCTCCTGCGGCATCACCGACTTCAGCCCGACGAGGCGGCGGCGGTCGTTGGCCAGACCCTCGCGCCGCGACATCACCGCGCCGATGCTGTCCTTCTTCTGCGACACCATCCGGCCGAGGCCCAGCATCTGCGCCGTGGTCTGACCGTTCAGTTCGGCCCCGGCGGCATGGCCCTTCTCGATCCGCAGGACGCCCAGCGCCTCGGTGCCGTAGGGCGTGACTCCAAGGTCCGCGCCCCGCTCCATGAGCCGCTCCATCAGCGCCGCGCCGTAGCGGGCGGGCACCGCGACCTCGTAGGCAAGCTCGCCCGAGAAGGAGATGCGGAACAGCCGCGCGCGCAGCCCTCCGCAGACCGTGAGCTCGGCGCAAGCCATGAAGGGGAAGGCGCCGTTCGACAGGTCGGCCCCATCCACGATCCGGCCCAGCAGCTCGCGCGACTTCGGCCCCGCCACGGCGATCTGCGCCCAGGCGTCGGTGGTGGAGATGAGCTGCACGTCGAGGTCGGGCCAGAGGCATTGCCGGGCGAATTCCATCCGCGCATAGACGAGGCCGGCGTTGGCCGTGGTGGTGGTGACGACGTAGCGGTCCTCGGCGAGGCGCGCGCAGGTGCCGTCGTCGTAGGCATGCCCGTCCTCGCGCAGCATCAGGCCATAGCGGACGCGGCCCACCTTCAGCGTGCCCATCATGTTGCAGTAGACGCGGTCGAGGAACGCGCCCGCGTCGGCGCCCTGCACGTCGATCTTGCCCAGCGTGGTGACATCGCAGATCCCGACGCTCAAGCGGACGGCCAGCGCCTCGCGGTCGACGCTCTGGCGCCAGTGGGTCTCGCCCGGCCGCGGGAAATACTGCGCCCGCAGCCAGGGGCCGACCTGGACGAAGGCGGCGCCCCGCGCCTCGGCCCAGGCATGGGTCGGGGTCAGCCGGTGGGGACGGAAGTGGGGTCCGGTGTCGCCGCCGCCCAGCACCGACAGGGAGACGGGCGTGTAGGGCGGGCGAAAGATCGTGGTGCCGGTCTCGGGGATCGTCCGGCCGGTCAGTTCGGCCATCACCGCCAGCGCCGTGACGTTCGAGGTCTTGCCCTGGTCCGTCGCCATGCCGAGGGTGGTCCAGCGCTTGAGATGCTCGACCGCGCGCATGTTCTCCTGATGGGCGAGGCGGATGTCCTTGACGGTGACGTCGTTCTGGAAATCGACCCAGGCGCGCCTGCGGCCGGGGACGTGCCAGAATGCCTCCTGCGTGGCCGGGACGTCGACGGCCAGCGGCAGGGCGACCTCTGGCACGGCGAGGCCGAGGTCCGAGAGGGCTGTGGCGGCCGCCCGCGCCCCGTCCACAAG
>JAMWZF010000152.1 GCA_024304875.1 Paracoccaceae bacterium | reverse complement strand
CCGAGGGCACCGAGATGGCCGCTGCCGAAGGTGAGACCGAGGAGGCCGAGGGCACTGACACGGGCACCGAAGGCGAGACCGGGACGGCCTCGACCGAAGCCGAGGACGGCACCGAAGCCGAGGCGGCCCTGTCGGATGTCGAAACGGTCGAAGTGCCGACCGACGCCGAGATCGAGCGCCTGGCTGCGGAAGCGGAAGAGGCGTCGACCGCTGCGGTCGAGGCGGTCAGCGAGGCCCGCGAGGCGGCCCAGGCCGCGGAAGAGGCGCAGCGCGCCGCGGCCGAGGCCTCTCGCGAAGCCGAGGCGGCGATGGAGGCCCTGCGTCAGGCGCTGGAAGCGCGCGGCGGCGAGGCCAGCCAGTAAACCGCCAGCGGTTTGCGGAACACGAGCGACGGGCGGGCTGCACGGGTTGTGTGGCCCGCCTGTGCGTTGGGGCCGGCCTCAGCGACTGCGGCCATGCCGGGCGACCTCGCGGTCGTGGGCGGCCAGCCGGCGCAGGACGGACGGCGGCAGCTGGTCCTTGGTCGGAACGTCCTTGACCTCTTTGTTCATGTCTCTGCCTTTTCGACGTTGGGATTAAGACAATGTTTGCCTGTTCTCGTCCGTGAATACGGCTCTTGCGGGGCGCGGCGGCGACACCCATCTGACATAACGAGGTCCGAACCCGGGCGTGCCGCAGAGCGGGCGTCCTTTCCATCGGACGCTTGTAGAGGAGAAGACCGATGAACTTGGAGAAGTTCACTGAACGCGCGCGCGGCTTCGTGCAGGCCGCCCAGACCATCGCGATGCGCGAGAGCCACCAGAGGCTCACCCCCGAACACCTGCTGAAGGCGATGATGGACGACGACCAGGGGTTCGCCGCCACGCTGATCGACCGCGCGGGTGGCCAGTCCAAGCGTGTCCGCCAGGCCGTCGACATGGCCGTGTCCAAGCTGCCGAAAGTCTCCGGCGACGCGGGCCAGGTCTATGTCGACAGCGCCCTTGGCCGCGTCCTCGCCGAGGCCGAGAAGCTGGCCAAGAAGGCCGGCGACAGCTTCGTTCCGGTGGAGCGGATGCTGACCGCCCTTGCCATGGTCAAGACCGAGGCGAAGTCCGCGCTCGAGGCCGGGTCCGTGACCCCGCAGGCGCTCAACAGTGCCATCAACGATGTCCGCAAGGGCCGTACCGCCGACACCGCGAGTGCCGAGGAGGGCTATGACGCCCTCAAGAAATACGCGATGGACCTGACCGAGCGGGCCCGCGAGGGCAAGATCGACCCGATCATCGGCCGTGACGAAGAGATTCGCCGCGCGATGCAGGTCCTGTCCCGCCGGACCAAGAACAACCCGGTCCTGATTGGTGAACCCGGCGTCGGCAAGACCGCCATCGCCGAGGGCCTGGCCCTGCGCATCGTCAACGGCGACGTGCCCGAGAGCCTTAAGAACAAGTCCCTCCTTGCCCTCGACATGGGCGCCCTGATCGCGGGTGCGAAGTATCGTGGCGAGTTCGAGGAGCGGCTGAAGGCGATCCTGTCCGAGATCAGCGCCGCCGCGGGCGAGGTCATCCTGTTCATCGACGAGATGCACACCCTTGTCGGCGCGGGGAAGACCGACGGCGCGATGGACGCCGCCAACCTCATCAAGCCCGCCCTTGCGCGGGGCGAGCTGCACTGCGTCGGCGCCACCACCCTCGACGAGTACCGCAAGTACGTCGAGAAGGACGCCGCCCTGGCCCGCCGGTTCCAGCCGCTGATGGTCGAGGAGCCGACGGTCGAGGACACCGTGTCGATCCTCCGCGGCATCAAGGAGAAGTACGAGCTGCACCACGGGGTCCGCATCGCGGATGCCGCGCTGGTGGCCGCCGCGACCCTGTCCCACCGCTACATCACCGACCGGTTCCTGCCGGACAAGGCGATCGACCTGGTGGACGAGGCCGCCTCGCGCTTGCGTATGGAAGTGGATTCCAAGCCCGAGGAGCTGGACCAGCTCGACCGGCAGATCCTGCAATTGCAGATCGAGTCCGAGGCGCTGAAGAAAGAGGACGACGCCGCCTCCGCCGACCGCCTCGAGCGGCTCGAAAAGGAACTGGCCGACCTGCAGGAGCAGTCCGCGGAAATGACCGCGCGCTGGCAGTCCGAGCGGGACAAGCTGGAAAGCGCCCGCGACATCAAGGAGCAACTGGACCGCGCCCGCGCCGACCTCGAGATCGCCAAGCGGAACGGCGACCTCGCCAAGGCCGGGGAGCTGTCCTACGGCGTGATCCCGCAGCTGGAAAAGCAGCTGGGGCAGGCGGAGGACAATGAGGACGTGATGGTCGAAGAGGCTGTTCGGCCAGAGCAGATCGCCCAGGTGGTCGAACGCTGGACCGGCATCCCGACCTCCAAGATGCTGGAGGGCGAGCGCGAGAAGCTGCTGCGCATGGAAGACGCGCTGCATGGCCGGGTGATCGGCCAGGATGCGGCCGTGCGGGCCGTGGCAAACGCGGTGCGCCGTGCGCGGGCGGGCCTGAACGACGAGGGGCGGCCGCTGGGGTCGTTCCTCTTCCTCGGGCCCACCGGCGTCGGCAAGACCGAGCTGACCAAGGCCGTCGCGGAGTTCCTCTTCGACGACGACAGCGCGATGGTGCGGATCGACATGAGCGAGTTCATGGAGAAACACGCCGTCGCCCGGCTGATCGGCGCCCCTCCGGGCTATGTCGGCTACGACGAGGGCGGGGTGCTGACCGAAGCCGTGCGGCGCCGGCCCTACCAGGTCGTGCTGTTCGACGAGGTCGAGAAGGCGCATCCGGACGTGTTCAACGTGCTGTTGCAGGTGCTCGATGATGGCGTGTTGACCGATGGCCAGGGCCGGACGGTGGACTTCAAGCAGACGCTGATCGTGCTGACGTCGAACCTTGGCTCCCAGGCCCTCAGCCAGTTGCCCGAGGGCGCGGACCCGAGCCAGGCCCGGCGCGACGTGATGGACGCGGTGCGGGCGCACTTCCGGCCCGAGTTCCTCAACCGGCTGGACGAGACCGTGATCTTCGACCGGCTCGCCCGCGAGGACATGGACGGGATCGTCACCATCCAGCTCAAGCGGCTGGAGAAGCGGCTGGCGGCGCGGAAGATCACGCTCGACCTCGACGAAGGCGCGCGCCAGTGGCTGGCGGACGAGGGCTACGACCCGGTGTTCGGGGCCCGGCCGCTCAAGCGGGTGATCCAGCGGACGCTGCAGGACCAGCTGGCCGAGATGATCCTGGCGGGGGATGTCCTCGACGGGTCCACGGTCAGGGTCAGCGCCGGCGCGGACGGGCTGATCGTGGGCGACCGGATCAGCGCCTCGAACCGCAACCGGCCCGAGGACGTGGTCGTCCACTGAGACAGGGAAAGGCGGGGTTTCGGCCCCGCCTTTCTTCTTTTCGGATTATTCCATCGTCACCAGGCCGGCGTCGATCGCCGCGCCCAGTTCGTCGAGGTCGACCGAGCCGTCGGCCGAGGTGTCGATCGCGGCGAAATCCTCGTCGGTCAGGTCGGGCAGCAGGACGGTCAGCTCTTCCTGGCTGACGGCACCGTCGCCGTCGGTGTCGAGGTCGGCGAGCACGTCGGCATGGGCCATGGCGAAGGCAGACCCCGCCGCGACAAAGCCCGCGACGGCGAGAAGGGCGATACGTTTCATATCTTGTCTACTCTGTGTGAAAGGACCGGACAGGCTGTCCGGCGCGCGGATGGAAATCCTGCGCCGGCGAGTCGTCAAGTGGGATTGCGCGTCCCAGGTTCGAGCGGTCAGCCGGTGCGCAGAACCATGCCGTCGCGCCCGATGTGCAGCGGCCCGTCCCAGTGCTTGCGGACCTCGGCACGCCAGTCCTCTTCGCTGAAATCGGGGTCGCCGTCGGGGACCATGTGCGTGAGGGCAAGCTTTCCCACCCCGGCCTCGGCGGCGATCCGACCCACGTCCTCGGCGCTGGTATGGCTGCGCAGGATGTGGGTGCGCAGCCGCTCGTCCCCGTTCGGCATCCGCGCCACCAGTGCCTCGACCCCCGGCAGAAGCATCGCTTCGTGGACCAGGATGTCCGCGCCGCGGGCGAAATCAGCCATCTCGGGCATGTAGGCGGTGTCGCCGGAGAGGACGATGCTTGCGCCCTCGCAGTCGAAGCGCAGGGCGTAGCTCTCCTCGATCGGCGGGTGGTCGTTGCGCATCGCGCGGATCGTCAACCCCGCGGTGCCAGTCACCTCGCCCTCGGTCAGCAGGCGAAAGTCGAAGAGGGGGGCGAAGGGGACCCGGCCCTCGTCCCTCTCGCGCAGGTCGATGTCAAAGGCCATCGAGGCGCAGAAACCCTCCCAGTGGGCGGGCAGGCCGGAGGGCCCGATCACGGGGACGGGCCGGGTCAGGCCAGCGGTCCAGGCGGTGTGCAGGAGGGGGCCGAGTTCGAGGTAGTGGTCCGAGTGAAGGTGCGTGATGAGGATGAGGTCGAGGCCGGTCAGAGGCGTGCCCGCGTCGCAGATCCCCCGCGTGACTCCAAGCCCCGCGTCAACGAGGATCGACCGCCCGCCGATCCTGAGCAGGACCGAGGTCGGCATGTGGGAGCCCGGCCGGATCGCCGGCCCGCCCTTCACACCCATCAGGACGACCTCCGCCATCGCTGTCCTCCCTCTCGTCCCGGCGATCAGATAGGCGCCGGGTGCCGGGGTCAATGCGCACCGGACGGGGTCGAAAAGCTGCGCGGATCAGACACGAATTATCACGCCGATTGACGGGCTCGTGAACGAAAGCGCCTTTTGCCGGGGGCTAGAAACGGACCCCGCTTCGTCAAGGCCGATCCGAGAAAATTCCGTCTGATCCAACTCCCATGCGCTGCGTATCCCGACCATACGCCGATCGAGGCGTGTCCTGGCTCGCGCACGAGCCAAGCAACAGAGGAGACCACAGTATGATCCGCAGAACCTTTCTTGCCGCCACATCCGTCGCTGCCATGACCATCGGCAGCCAGGCCTTCGCCGAAGCCCACGCGATGGACATCGTCGCCACGGCCGACGAGGCGGGGACCTTCACCACCCTTCTGGCCGCCGCCGAGGCCGCCGGCCTGGTCGAGACGCTGCAGGGCGAAGGCCCGTTCACCGTCTTCGCGCCGACCGACGAAGCCTTTGCCGCGCTGCCCGAGGGCACCGTGGAAGGCCTGCTGGAAGACACCGAGGCCCTGACCGAGATCCTGACCTACCACGTCGTTCCCGGCGCGGTCATGTCGGGTGACCTCACCGACGGCATGACCGCCGAGACGGTGAACGGCGCCGAAGTGACCTTCACCGTGGGCGATACCGTCATGGTGAACGACGCCACCGTGACCACCGCCGACATCGAAGCCTCGAACGGCGTCATCCATGTCATCGACGCGGTCATCATGCCGCCGGAAGACATGTAATTCGCGTTACCCTCGCGTCCTCCCAAGAGCGCGACGGGCCCCGGGACCGAGAGGTTCCGGGGCCTTTTGATTCGTGGGGCAGGCCGCACGCCCTGTTGACCCCTGCGTCCGGCGGGAGTCTCATCCGCGGGACGTGGCAAGGGAGACCGGGACATGGTGGGCGGTATTGTCGAGGCGCTGGCGCTCGTCTTCGTCTTTGTCGTCGGGGTCGCCGTTCTGGCGGCCGTCGTGCTGTTCGCGATCGACCGGACCCAGACCGCCGACGCGATCCGCCGCAACTATCCGGTCATCGGGCGGTTCCGGTCCCTCTTCACCTCTTTGGGCGAATTCTTCCGCCAGTACTTCTTTGCCATGGACCGAGAGGAGCTGCCCTTCAACCGGGCCCAGCGGGACTGGATCAAGCACGCGGGCGAGGGCAAGGGGAACACCGTCGCTTTCGGCTCGACCCGCAACATCGCGATCCCCGGCACCCCGGTGTTCGTCAATGCCGCCTTCCCGCCGCTCGACGACCAGTATGCCTCGTCCGAACCCCTGGTGATCGGCCCCGGCGCGCGGGAGCCTTACGAGGCGACCTCAATCTTCAACCTGTCCGGCATGTCCTACGGGGCGATCTCGAAGCCCGCGGTCCAGGCCCTCAGCCGCGGGTGCAAGGCGGCGGGCTGCTGGATGAACACCGGGGAAGGGGGGCTGTCGCCCTATCACCTTGAGGGCGGCTGCGACATCGTCTTCCAGATGGGCACCGCCAAGTTCGGCGTGCGCGACGACGACGGCAACCTGGACGAGGACAAGCTGCGCGCCGTCGCCGCCCATCGCGAGGTGAAGATGATCGAGATCAAGCTGGCCCAGGGGGCCAAGCCGGGGAAGGGGGGTATCCTGCCCGCCGCCAAGATCAGTCCCGAGATCGCCGCCATCCGGCACATCCCCCTCGGCCGCGACGGCATCAGCCCCAATCGCCATGCCGAGGTGGACGACTGGGGCGATCTTCTCGACTTCGTCGGCCGCGTGCGCGAGATCACCGGCCTGCCGACCGGGATCAAGACCGTCTACGGCGGCCACGCCGAGTATCGGGAGTTGTTCGAGCTGATCCTGGAGAGGGGTGAGGACAGCGCGCCGGACTTCATCACCCTTGATGGTGGCGAAGGCGGCACCGGCGCCAGCCCGATGCCGCTGATGGACCTCGTCGGCGTCACGATCCGCGAAGCATTGCCCAAGGTGAGCGCCCTGCGCGACGACATGGGCCTGAAGGACCGCATCCGTCTCATAGCCTCGGGCAAGCTGGTGAACCCCGGCGACGTGGCCTGGGCGATGTGCGCGGGGGCGGACTTCGTCACTTCGGCGCGCGGCTTCATGTTCTCGCTCGGCTGCATCCAGGCGATGAAGTGCAACAAGAACACCTGCCCGACCGGCATCACCACCCATGACCCGCGCTTCCAGAAAGGGCTGGTGGTCGAGGACAAGTGGCAGCGCGTCGCCCATTACGTCCAGTCGATCACCAAGGACCTCGAAGTCATCGCCCATTCGGTCGGCGTGTCCGAGCCGCGCCTCATGCGCCGGCGGCACGTGCGGATCGTGCAGCCTGACGGATCGTCGGTCCCGCTGAACGAGCTGTACCCCCGTTACAATGTCATGACCGGGACGTGAGGGCCGCTCAGCGACACGTGACACTTGTTTCGGGACGAGTGCGCTAGGTCACCCTAGATAGGGGAGCAAAGGAGACCACCCATGGCCCATCGCTGGCAGAACGACCTGACCCGGAACGACGCAACGCCCAAGGCGCTCTGGATGAACCGACGCGCGGTGCTGGCGGGCCTTGGCGGGGCCGGGTTGGCCGGGATCGGCGGGGTGGCCCGCGCGCAGGACGGCCTCGAGCCGAACACCTGGGAAGAG
>JAMWZF010000151.1 GCA_024304875.1 Paracoccaceae bacterium | reverse complement strand
CGATCACCTTCTCGGTCCGCTGCACCTCCAGCGCCGCCGTCACCGCCCGGCGCACCCGCCGCACGCCGGCCCACCTGGCCGCCAGCGCGTCGTTCCGCCAGTCATCGGGCGTGTCGGGGAAGTCGGTCAGGTGGACCGAGCCCTCGCCGCCGGTCCGCTCGAGGAAGACCTCTTCCATGGTGAACACCAGGATCGGGGCCAGCCACTTGTTCAGCCGGTCCAGCACCGCCTCGATCACCGCCAGCGCCCCTTCGCGCCGCCTGGACGGCCCATCGCAGTAGAGCGCGTCCTTGCGGATGTCGAAGTAGAAGGCCGAAAGGTCGCCGGTGGCGAAGTTGAACAGCGCCTGGAAGACGCCCTGGTAGTCGAACTCGGCATAGCCCTTGCGGACCACGCCATCCAGCTCGGCCAGCCGGTGCAGGATCAGCTGCTCCAGTTCGGGCAGATCCATCGCGCCCAGGTCGCGGGCCTCGCCGTCCACGGCGCCCAGCATGTAGCGGAAGGTGTTGCGCAGGCGGCGGTAGCTGTCGGCCACACCTTTCAGGATCTCGTCCCCGATCCGCTGGTCGGCGGTGTAGTCGGTCTGCGCCACCCAGAGCCGCAGGATGTCGGCCCCGTACTGGTCCACCACCTTCTGCGGCGCGATGATGTTGCCCAGCGACTTGGACATCTTCATGCCCTTGTCGTCGAGGGTGAAGCCGCAGGTCACCACGTTCCGGTAGGGTGCGCGGCCGATCGTGCCGGCCCCCTGCAGGAGCGAGGAGTGGAACCAGCCGCGGTGCTGGTCGGTCCCTTCGAGGTAGACGTCCGCCAGCCCGTCCGGCGTGCCGTCGGGCCGGTCGCGCAGGGTGAAGGCATGGGTGGAGCCACTGTCGAACCAGACGTCGAGAACGTCGAAGACCTGGTCCCAGTCGTCGGGATCATAGTCGCTGCCGAGGAACCGTTCCTTGGCGCCTGTCGCGTACCAGCAATCCGCGCCCTCGGCCTCGAAGGCCTCGGCGATGCGGGCGTTGACCGCCGGATCGCGCAGCAGGAAGTCGGGGTCTGTCGGTTTGGCGCCCTTGCGGGTGAAGCAGGTGAGCGGCACGCCCCAGGCCCGCTGGCGCGAGAGCACCCAGTCGGGGCGGCTTTCGACCATGGAATAGAGGCGGTTGCGGCCCGACTTCGGCCACCAGGTGACCAGCTCGTCGATGCTGCGCAGCGCCCGCTCGCGGATGGTGTCGCCCATCTCGCCCATGCCGTCGTCGAGCCGCTTGTCGATCTCGGCGAACCATTGGGGCGTGTTGCGGTAGATGATCGGGGCCTTGGAGCGCCAGCTGTGCGGGTAGCTGTGCTTGATCCGCCCGCGGGCGAGCAGCCCGCCCACCTCGGTCAGCTTGGCGATGACGGCGGCGTTGGCGTCGCCCTCCCAGTCGCCCTTCTTGGGCTTGTCGCGCAGGATCCTCTTCCCGCCGAAGAACGGCAGGTCGGCGCGGAAGGAGCCGTCGTCCATGACGTTGTAAGTGATGACCTCGGCCAGCATCCCGGCGTCGCGGTAGAGTTCGAACTCCTCCATCCCGTGCGAGGGGGCGCAGTGGACGAAGCCGGTGCCCTCGGTGTCGGTGACGAAGGGGGCGGGGCGGAAATCGCGGGGGGCGTCCCATTCGCCCATCCCGCCCTCGGCCTTGAAGAGCGGGTGGAGCAGGGTCAGGGTCGACAGCTGCGCGGCGGTGACGGTGCGCTTGCGGACCCACTGGTCCTCGGTCAGGCGCGCCTTGGCGAGGACGTCCGCCGCCAGCTTGTCCGCCAGGATCAGCTTCTCGCCCGTCTTCGCCCAGCATTCCTCGGGGGTGTCCAGCACCTCGTAGAGGCCGTAGGCGATGTCGGGGCCGTAGACGACACCCTTGTTCGAGGGGATGGTCCAGGGCGTGGTCGTCCAGATCACCACCGAGGCGCCCTGGAAATCGAGGCCCATCTGCACGACGGCGTCGGCGAACCCTTCGGTCCCCGAATGCTCGACGATCTCGGCCGCCATCTCGTCGTTGCCCTTGAAACCGGCGACGCGGAAGCGCGCCCAGATCGTCGGGCTTTCCTTGTCGTGGTATTCCACCTCGGCCTCGGCCAGGGCGGTTTCCTCGACCGGGGACCACATGACGGGCTTGGAGCCCTGGTAGAGGGTGCCGTTCATCAGGAACTTCATGAATTCCTCGGCGATGACCCGCTCGGCGTGGAAATCCATCGTCAGGTAGGGGTCGTCCCAGGTGCCGGTCACGCCGAGGCGCTTGAACTCCTCGCGCTGGACGTCGACCCAGCCCTCGGCGAAGCGGCGGCATTCCTGGCGGAAGTCGACGATGGGCACGGCGTCCTTGTCGAGGCCCTTCTCGCGGTACTGCTCCTCGATCTTCCACTCGATCGGCAGGCCATGGCAGTCCCAGCCGGGGACGTAGCGGCTGTCGAAGCCGAGCATCTGATGCGAGCGGACGACGAAGTCCTTGAGCGTCTTGTTCAGGGCATGGCCGATGTGAAGGTGGCCGTTGGCGTAGGGCGGCCCGTCGTGGAGGGTGAACTGGGTGCGGCCTGTCTTGGCGCGGTTCTGGCCGTAGACGTCCATCTCGGCCCAGCGGGCAAGCCACTCGGGCTCGCGCTTGGGCAGGCCGGCGCGCATCGGGAAGTCCGTCTGCGGCAGTCGGAGGGTGTCCTTGTAGTCAGGCTTGGTGTCGGTCGTGTCGGCGCACATGGGGCGGCGCTCCTCGAAAGATCGGATCGTGTGGGGGAATAACAGGGCGGTGCGAAGGCTCAAGCACCTTTTCCCGGCGGCTCTGACCTCAGAGCGCCGGGCCGGTAATTCGCTGTATCTGGCGGATCCGGGTGACCATGGGTCGGTCTATAGGCGCCTCCGGCAGCTCCCGCAAGCGGGGGCGGCGGGGCGACTCCTGCCTTGCGCGCGCCATTCCGGGGCCCCGCCCGTGGAGGTCGGCCGCCGAAAGATGAGTATTTGGACCAGCCCGAAACCATGAGAGTGCGCCCTGCTGCTTCGGGCTGGGCACAAATACTCATGCCCGGTCTCCTCCTTGCGATCCCGCCAGGGGGGAGGCGCCCGTGAGGTGGGTCTTGACCCACTCGCCCCGGGTCGGTGTGATCCTCCCCGAAGGATCGGCCGGGGAGGGCGGGACATGAAGATCGCCATCGCCGGCGCCGGGATCGGCGGGCTGGCCGCGGCCGCCCTGCTGCACGACCGGGGGCACGAGGTCTGCCTGTTCGACCAGTGGGAGGCGCCGCGGCCGGTGGGCTCGGGCCTGGTGATCCAGCCTGTGGGGCTCGACGTGCTGGACGAGATCGGCATCGGCACCCTCGCCCGGGGCGGCGCGGCCCGGATCGAGCGGATGCTGGGGCACGAGGCGGAGCATGGCCGGCCGGTGCTGGATGTCTCCTACGGCGCGCAGCCGGGGCTGGGCATCCATCGGGCGACCCTGTTCGAGGGGCTGATGACGGCGGTGCGGGCGCGCGGGATCGGGGTGACGACCGCAAGCCCGGTGACGGGCCGCGAGGGACAGCGCCTGCTGACCGGGGCGGGCGCGCAGGGCCCGTTCGACCTGATCGTGGATGCCTGCGGAGCGGGCTCTCCATTGTCGCCGCTGCGCTCGCGTCCCCTTCCCTACGGTGCGATCTGGGGGACGGTGGACTGGCCGGCGAGCACCCCCCTGCCCCGGACGCGGCTGACCCAGCGCTACCGTCGGGCGGACCGGATGATCGGCGTGTTGCCCCTCGGCCCGGTGCCGGGAGAGGCGGGAGAGAAGGCGGCGCTGTTCTGGTCTCTGCCCAGGGACGGCTTCGAGGCATGGCTGGAGGCCGGGCTGGAGGCGTGGCGGGACGAGGCGACGGCCCTCTGGCCCGAGGTCGCGCCCTTCATCGAACAGGTGGACGATGCGCGCCGGATGACCATGGCCCGCTACACCCACGGCACGCTCCGCCGGCCCTGGGGGGACGGGATCGTCCACATCGGGGATGCCGCCCACCGGGCCTCGCCGCAGCTGGGCCAGGGGGCGAACATGGCGCTGCTGGATGCCGCGGCCTTGGCGCGGGCGCTGGACACGGGGCACCTCGATGACGCGCTGCGGTCCTACGCCCTCGCCCGGCGCTGGCATGTGCGGATCTACCAGGCGATGTCCGCCGCCTTCACGCCGCAGTACCAGTCGGACAGCCGCCTGTTGCCGCTGATCCGGGACCGGGCGCTGTTCCCGCTCTCGGCCCTCTGGCCGGTGCCGCGCGTCCTGTCGCACCTCGTCGGCGGCACGATGATCCCGCCGATGGCCTCGCTCACGGACCGCGATCAGCCGAGGTAGACCTGCCCCGCCGGGTAGGCCACCCGCGGCTTGGACCGGGTGGCGAGGAAGAAGCCGAGGGTCAGCGGACCGACCCGGCCGAAGAACATGATGACCATGATGACCGCCTGCTCGAAGGGCCCGAGGAGGCCCGTCGCCCCGCGGCTGAGGCCCACGGTGCCGAAGGCCGAGGCGACCTCGAAGCTGAGGTCGAGGAAGTCGCCGTCGTGGGTCAGGGTGCACAGGAAGATGCCCACCATCACGGTGAAGATCGACACCGTGGTCAGGGCCATGACCTTCATCACCTCCTCCACCCCGATGGAGCGGCCGAAGGCGTGCAGGGACTTGCGCCGCCGGAAGAAGGCGATGGTGGCGAGGATGAGGACGATGGCCGTCGTCACCTTGATGCCCCCCGCGGTGGAGGTGGAGCCGCCGCCGATCAGCATCAGCGAGATCACCATGAGCGAGGTGGAATCGTGCATCGCGCCGATGTCGACCGTGTTGAAGCCCGCGGTGCGCGGCGTGAGGCCCTGGAAGATGGAGGCGGCGATCTTGTCCCAGAGGGTCATCTCGCCCAGCGTGCCGGGATTGGTCCATTCCAGCGCCGCGAAGGTGATGATCCCCCAGACCGAGAGGGCGAGGCTGCCGACCAGCATCAGCTTGGTGTGCAGGCTGAGCCGCCGCCAGGAGCGTTTCTCGACGATGTCGGCCAGCACCACGAAGCCGAGGCCGCCGAGGACGAACATCGCCGGCACGCCGATCGCCACGATGGGATGGCCGACCCACCCCGAGAGGCTGTCGGGCCAGAAGGCGAAGCCGGCGTTGTTGAAGGCCGAGATGGAGTGGAAGATAGCGGCCCAGGTTCCCTCCCCCCAGCCGAGGTCCGGCACGAAGACGATCATCAAAAGGAGCGCGCCCGCCGCCTCGGCCATGATGGCAACGGCGAAGATGATGCGCACCAGCCGCCCGAGGCTGGTGAGCGAGGTCTGGTTGACCTCCTCGCGCAGGATCGCGCTGCCGCCGATGCCGATCTGGATGCCGAGGGCCGAGAGCACCAGCGCGGCGAAGGTCATCAGGCCGAGGCCGCCCAGCTGGATCAGCGCCGCCACCACGATCTGCCCGCCCACCGTCAGGTCGGCGCCGGTGTCGATGACGACGAGGCCGGTCACCGTCACGGCGCTCATCGAGGTGAAGAGCGATTCCATCACCGTGAGCTGCCGGATCGAGGAGAAGGGCAGCCAGAGGAGGAGCGCGCCGAGCAGGACGAGGCCGAGGTAGAGCAGCGCCAGGAAGGCCGGCGGGTTCAGCCCGACGAGCCGGGGCAGGCGCGTGCGCGGTTTCTTCAAAGCGTCGCCCCGAAGCCCTGCAGGTTGTCGCGCGTGCCGAGCAGGAGCAGCCGGTCGTCCGCCTCGAGCTGGCAGCTGTCGCCGTCGCGGCCGACGAAATTGGACCCGCGCATCACGCCGAGGCACTTGAGGTCGAACCTGTCCGCGAGGTTCAGATCGCCGAGGCTGCGCCCCTCCAGCCCTTCGGGGACGATGAAGTTGACCACGTGGTAGCCGTTGCCAAGGCTGACGTAGTCGCGCACCAGCGGGTTGTGCAGCATCTGGGCGATGTGGTTGCCCATCTCGTCTACCGGGTGCACGACGCGGTCGGCGCCGAGCTTGGAGAGGATCCGGTGGTGCATCTTGGTCTCGGCCTTGGCCCAGACCTTGGGCACGCCGAGCAGCCGGGCGTTCATCACCGCCAGCACCGAGGCTTCCATCGGGTCGGCCACCGCCACCAGGATCAGGTCGCAGCGGTCCATCCCCGCCTCGCGTAGGGCGGTGGCGTCCCGCCCGTCGGCGATGAGGGCCTGGGTCAGCGTCTCGGCCATGCCGTCGACGCGGGCGGCGTCGATGTCGACCCCGATCACCTGGTTGCCGAAGCGCATGAGCTCGCCCGCCACCGCCCGGCCGAAGTTGCCGAGGCCGATGATGCCAAAGAGTTGCCGTTTCTTCATGGAGAGGACTCCGAAGGGGACAGGCGGGCGATATAGACCTTTGGCCGGCGGGGGCCAGCCCGATCGGTTGCGCCCTCAGGGCGCGTTCAGGTAGTCCCAGACCCGGCTGATGACGACCGATCCCTCGCCCACCGCCGAGGCGACCCGCTTGATCGATCCGGCCCGGACGTCGCCGACGGCGAAGACGCCGGGGGTGGAGGTGGCGTAGGCGTTGGAGGCCCCCACCGCCGCGCCCGTCAGCACGAAGCCGCCGGGGTCGAGGTCGACGCAGTCCCTCAGCCAGCCGGTGTTCGGCGCGGCCCCGACCATGACGAAGACGGCGCGGGTCTTCTGCTCGCGCGCCGCGCCGGTGGTCCGGTCGGTCAGCGTGATCGCCTCCAGCCGGTCGCCGCCCGTCAGCGCCGTCATCTCGGTGTTGTAGTGCAGGGTGATCCGGGGGTCGGCCTCGAGCCGGGAGAGCAGGTAGTCCGACATCGAGGCGGCGAGGGACGCGCCGCGGACAAGGACGTGGACGTGCGCGGCGCTGCGCGAGAGGAACATCGCAGCCTGCCCAGCGGAGTTGCCGCCGCCGATCACCACCGCCTCGGTGTCCCGGCAATAGCGCGCCTCGAGGTCGGTGGCAGCGTAGTAGATGCCGGCGCCCTCGAAGTCCTCGAGCCGGCCCAAGGGCAGGCGCCGGTATTCGACGCCGGTGGCCACGACGACCGCGCGGGCCCTAACCGCATCGCCCGAATCGAGCGTGACGTCGAAGACGCCGTCCGCGCCCTTCAGGATCGACCGCGCCCGGCGGGGGACGACGAAGCGGGTGCCGAACTTCATCGCCTGGATCTCGCCCCGCCAGCAGAGGTCGGCGCCCGAGATGCCGGTGGGAAAGCCCATGTAGTTCTCGATCCGGCTGGAGGTGCCGGCCTGGCCGCCGATGGCGAGGTCCTCGACCAGCAGGGCACTCAGCCCCTC